>NZ_BCAV01000021.1:0-21773 GCF_001320125.1 Pseudomonas sp. NBRC 111119 | reverse complement strand
CCCGGCCCATACCGCATCCTGCTTGCAGCTTGCAGCTTGCAGCTTGCAGCTTGCCGTCGCCGCTCTGTCCGAGAAGGATACCTCATGCGTTTCTTGAATTTTCTGGTAGCGGGTTGTCTGGGGCTCATGGCAAGCGTTGCCCAGGCTGAGAACGTCGCTGGCCTTTATCAGGTGCGCGAGCAGGTGGCAGGGCAGGGGGCCGAGGCCCGTAACGCGGCGACCGCTCAAGCCTTCGATACCTTGGTACTGCGCCTGACCGGCGACCCGAAGGCTGTGCAGAGCCCCGGGCTTGCCGGGTTGCGCAAGGACCCACAGCAAATCATCAATCAGGTGGGCAGCGATGCAGGCCCGCCCGAATCGGTGATGGTCGAATTCGACCCTGGCAGTACCGAGCGTGCCCTGCGCAAGGCCGGCCTGGCACTGTGGGGCAGCAACCGCCCGTCCATCCTGGGCTGGTGGCTGAACGACAGCGCCGAGGGTAGCAACCTGGTCGGCGATGGCCAGCCCAGCGCCCAGCCCTTGCGCCAGGCAGCCCAGCACCGTGGCCTGCCCTTGCGCCTGCCGCTGGCCGACCTCCAAGAGCAGTTGGTGACCAACGCCAAACAGATCGACGCCAGCAAACCCGGCCCCCTGCGCGAAGCGTCCGAGCGGTACGGTGCCGACGCCTTGCTGGCCGTTCACGCCCAGGAGGCGGAAGGCAAGTGGCAGGGCAAATGGCAGCTGTGGCTGGGGGACCAGCACGAGCAGGGTACTGCCGAGGGCGCGTCCCCTGAGGCATTGGCTGATGCCGTGATGCTGGCGGTGAGTAACCGCCTTGCGCCGCGCTACGTCACCCGCCCCGGTGCCAGCAGCCAGTTGCTGATGCAGGTAGAAGGCATGAACCTGCAACGCTACGCCGAACTGGCCCGCATTCTTGAACCCTATGGTGCTCACCTGCAATTGGCAGAAGGTACCACCTTCACCTATGCAGTCACGGCCAACCGCGAGCAGTTGCGTGCCCAGCTGGGGCTTGCGCGGCTGCAGGAACTGCCGGCCGACCCCGCGCCTGCCAGCACCCTACCGCCAGCCTCGGCAGGGCAGCCCGCCCCTGACCCAGCAGTGCCCAAATCTTTCGATGGCTTGCGTTTCCTCTGGTAAGAGGCTTCATCATGACTGACATGCGTCGCTGGATCTGGCTGGGCTTGGCACTGCTGCTCATCGTGCTGCTGTATAGCCTGCACAATATCCTCACCCCGTTTCTGGTCGGCATCCTGCTGGCGTACCTGGCAGACCCCCTGGTCGATCGCCTGGAGCGCATGGGCATGTCGCGCACCTGGGGCGTGGTTGTGGTATTCGGCTTGGTCACTTTGGTAATGCTGGCCTTGCTGCTCGTGCTAATCCCGATGTTGGCCAAGCAGCTGGTTCGGCTCTACGAGCTGGCGCCCCAGGTGCTGGACTGGCTTGAACATGTTGCACTGCCCTGGGTACAGGGGCGCCTCGGGCTTGCAGATGGCTTCTGGAAGTTCGACAAGATCAAGGCGGCCATCGGCGCGCACATGGGGCAGACCACCGACATCGTGGGTGTGGTGCTGTCCCAGGCAACGGCCTCCAGCCTGGCCTTGATCGCCTGGCTGGCGAACATGGTGCTGATCCCGGTGGTGGGCTTTTACCTGCTGCGCGACTGGGACGTGATGATGGCCAAGTTGCGCAGCCTGCTGCCGCGCCAGAACGAGCCGAAAATCGTCGAGCTGGCCGGTGAGTGCCATGAGGTGCTGGGCGCGTTTGTACGCGGGCAGTTGCTGGTGATGGTCGCCCTGGGCTTCATCTATTCAGCCGGCCTGATGCTGGTTGGCCTGGAGTTGAGCCTGCTGATCGGCATGATGGCCGGGCTGGCGGCCATTGTGCCGTACATGGGCTTCATTATCGGTATTGGCGCAGCGCTGGTGGCTGGGTTGTTCCAGTTCGGTGGCGACCTTTATCCCATGCTCGGCATCGTGGCGGTGTTCATGGTGGGGCAGGCGCTGGAGGGTATGGTGCTGACCCCATTGCTGGTAGGGGATCGCATTGGCCTGCACCCCGTGGCAGTGATTTTCGCGATCCTGGCTGGCGGTGAACTGTTCGGTTTTACCGGCGTGTTGCTGGCGTTGCCGGTTGCAGCGGTGATCATGGTGCTGCTGCGGCATATGCACGACCTGTACAAGCAATCGGACATGTACGACGCAGACGTCGACCCTGAGTTGTAGCCGCATTTACCCGGGGCAGGCTGCAAGCCTTTGATTTTGCTTGCACTCTGCCCGGGTGTGATTGTGCACCCTGCGTTGCAGGTATAGACTTTGCCGACTGTTCACTAAAGGCCCCTGTGGTCCCGCCGACCGCCCGCGAGCATGAAACCACCGATCCAGTTGCCCCTGGGTGTGCGCCTGCGCGATGACGCCACCTTCATCAACTATTATCCGGGCGCCAACGCTGCGGCGCTGGGGTATGTCGAGCGTCTTTGCGAAGCGGACGCCGGCTGGACCGAGAGCCTCATCTACCTGTGGGGCAAGCAGGGCGTTGGGCGTTCCCATCTGCTGCAGGCCGCCACTCACCGCTTTCAGCAACGTGGCGAGCCAGCGGTGTATCTGCCCCTGGCGCAACTGCTGGAGCGCGGCATCGGGCTGCTCGATTACCTCGCCCAGTACGAACTGGTGTGCATCGATGACCTGCATGTCATCGCCGGCAAGCCGGACTGGGAAGAGGCAATGTTCCACCTGTTCAACCGCTTGCGGGACAGTGGCCGCCGCCTCCTGCTGGCCGCGTCTGCCTCGCCCCGCGAATTGCCCATCAAGCTCCCCGACCTCAAGTCGCGCCTCACCCTTGCCCTGGTGTTCCAGATGCGTGGGCTGTCCGACGAAGACAAGCTGCGTGCCCTGCAACTGCGGGCATCGCGCCGGGGTCTGCACCTCACTGATGAAGTCGGGCACTTCATTCTCACCCGTGGCGCGCGCAGCATGAGCGCGCTGTTCGACCTGCTCGAGCGCTTGGACCAGGCGTCCCTGCAGGCTCAGCGCAAGCTCACCATCCCGTTTCTGAAAGAAACCCTCGGCTGGTAACCCCCCTGAAAACGCTGGGCTAGAGCGGCCTCACAGAAAAGTCACATCTTTTTCGATAAAATTTGCAAATCGCCATCATAGAGGGCATAGTTCCACCCCACTAAAGGATTACAGACACGGTTGTGCCCATGCTCAAGCGCTTCGCACCCCTCGTGCCACTCGCACTCGTGACCCTGCTTTTTGGCTGCGCGGCCCAAGGCCCAGCTTCTTATTCGCAGCCCCAGGATCACACTCCGGTCGCCGTACAGCCGGCGATCAAGGCCAAAGCCTCGTCGTCGTCGGTATTCGGCGAACCGCAAGAAGTGGCCACTGAAGATGACCTGGAGGCTTTCTCCAGCAGCAAGCCCTACCAACTGCCGGTTCTGGCCGACAGTATTCTGGAGCGCGGCATGTCGTTGATCGGCACCCGCTACCGCTTTGGCGGTACCTCGGAACAGTCTGGCTTCGATTGCAGTGGTTTCATCGGCTACCTGTTCCGCGAAGAGGCGGGCATGACCCTGCCACGCTCAACGCGTGAAATGATCAACGTCGATGCACCCAAGGTTGCGCGCAACAAGCTCAAGCCAGGTGACTTGCTGTTCTTCAGCACCAACGGCCGGGGCCGCGTCAGCCATGCCGGTATCTACCTGGGTGATAACCAGTTCATCCACTCCAGCAGCCGCCGCAGCGGTGGCGTACGCATCGACAGCCTCGGTGACCGTTACTGGAGCAAGACCTTCATCGAAGCTAAGCGTGCCTTGGCCATGGCGCCGACCAGTATCGCGCGCAACTGATAGCATGTGATATACCCTGCCACGGCGGCGTTGCTTTTCAAAAAAAGCTCGCCGCCGTGCGCATTTACAGAAAACGTCTAATCTAAGTTCTCAACTCTTTTCGGCTGCGGCCCAGCGACCTCAGACAGGATGTTTTGGCCATGACAACGATGGCGCGCTTCGCATTGCTTTCCCTGGCAGCCCTTCTGGCTGCTTGTACCAGCCGGCCACCGGCACCTGCCCCGGTGGTGGTTCAGCCACGGGTCGTGTACAGCCAGCCAAGCGCTTCGCCCGTCGCCGATGACGTGCTCATCCGCGCGATTGGCCTGGTGGGTACGCCCTACCGTTGGGGCGGCAACACCCCCGACTCTGGCTTCGACTGCAGCGGCCTCATCAAATACGTCTACCGCGATGCCGCCGGTATCAGCCTGCCGCGCTCCACGCGGGAGATGATCGTCATGCAAGCGCCAACGGTAGATGCCAAGTCCCTGCAGTCCGGGGACCTGGTGTTCTTCGCCACAGGGGGTGGGTCGCAGGTCAGCCATGCGGGCATCTATGTGGGCGACGGGCGCTTCGTGCACGCCCCGTCCACCGGTGGCACCGTGCGCCTGGACTACCTGTCCAACAGCTACTGGGCCAGGGCTTACTTGCAGGCCAAGCGGGTGATCCAGCAGGGGCACCTGGCGCAGAACCCCTGAGCATGCTCAGGGGGCTTTGCTGACCCGCCATATGCTGTTGCCCACATCGTCAGCCACCAGTACACCACCGTGGCTGTCCTGCACGACGCCGACCGGTCGGCCCATGGCATTACCCGCCTGGTCGAGGAAGCCGGTCAATAGGTCCACGGGTGGGCCGGCCGGTGTGCCGGCGCTGTCGAACGGTACGAAGATTACTTTGTAGCCACTGTAGGGCTGCCGGTTCCACGAGCCGTGCTGCCCTATCAAGGCGCCTTGGCCAAAGCTCGGCGGCAACACACCCTGGTCGACAAAGGCCAGCCCGAGGGACGCGGTATGGGGCCCCACTGCGTAGTCGGGCGCTATTGCCTTGCTGACCTTGGCAGAGTCTTGCGGCTGCACCCGGTTGTCCACATGTTGCCCGTAGTAACTGTATGGCCAACCGTAGAACCCGCCTTTTTTCACAGACGTGATGTAGTCCGGTACCAGGTCACTGCCGATTTCGTCACGCTCGTTGACAGCGGTCCACAGGGCGCCACTGCCTGGCTGCCACGCCAGCCCGTTAGGGTTGCGCAGGCCACTGGCATAGATCCAATGCTTGCCGGTGGCCGGGTCTACCTCCCAGATCGCGGCCCGTTCAGCTTCCTTCTCCAGACCGTTTTCGCCCACGTTGCTGTTCGAGCCCACGGTCACGTACAGCCGTTTGCCGTCCGGGCTGGCGATCACGTTTTTTGTCCAGTGGTGATTCAAGGGGCCAGCAGGCAGTTCGGTCACCACCTCGCCTGCACCGGTAACCTGCTGCATACCGGGTTCGTAGTGAAAGCGCAGCAGTTTGTCCGTATCAGCCACGTAAAAGTCGTTGCCGATCAACGCCATGCCGAAGGGTGAATTGAGCCCTTCGATAAAGGACGTGCGGGTTTCAGCTACACCGTCATGGTCGGCGTCGCGCAGCAGCGTGATGCGGTTGCGGCTGGGCACTGCGGCGCCTGCACGTTTCATGGCCAACCCCATGGCCCAACCACGTATGCCGCGACTGTCCTCGGGCTTGGCGGGCGCATTGGTTTCCGCCACCAGGACATCCCCATTAGGCAGTACATAGAGCCATCGGGGGTGGTCCAGCCCTGCAGCAAAGCGGGTCACGTGCAAGCCTGGTGCTGCCTGAGGCATCACCCCCTTGGGCCAGCCGGTGGCCGGTGCGATGTTGACGGTGGGGAACAGAGTTGCAGCGGGGGGCGGGAGCTGCGGGGTAGGGCCCGTGCCATCGGCTACCGCCAGGCGGGCCGTTTCGCCGCAGCCTGCCAAGCCGGCGCACAGCACGAGCAACAGTGGAACGGGCGGGCGATTCATGGGGGCGTCTCTCAGTGCGGCAGGTAGTGCTTCAGAGAATAGCCGGGTCTGCTGGGTTCAGTCGCTGTGACCAGGGGCTACACCGCTACCGCCTGCTGACCACCTCGCTAGGCAGCATGGGGGCCTGACAACCCGAGGCAGGAGTACCCATGAAGAACCTTCTGGAAAAAGTCGACCGTGGCCTGGATGCGATAAGTGCTGGTATGCCGCTGGCACGATTGGTCGACAAGATCATCCGGGACTACCCCGACCCCTATGAGTTGGCCAGGGAACAGGCCACGCAAATCCTGCTGCGCCGTACCGGCAAGGCTATTGACCCCCGGTTCGTCTGGTGGCACCAGTTTCAAGGCACGGCTACCAGCAGCCCGCGCACGTTCACCGGCTGGCAGCATTCGGGGCGCCCCAGCAAGTCGCTGCGGCTGCCGCAGCTGGTGATCGAGCGCTTTGACCCGGGTTTTCAGGAGGCCTCCGACGAACTGAACGTTTACGGCGGCTTCTATCGCCAGGGCCCTCATGCCGGGCGGTTTGACGAACACAATGAAGTGCCGATGCTGCCCAGCGACGTGCTGGCTGATTTGTGGGCGCTGGATTTCGCCAGCCTCTACCGTCAGCGTGTCGATGAATTCTGGGTTCGGCATGGCCGGCATTTTCGTGTGCTGGCCAAGATCAACCTGTTGGCCCAAGCCCGGCATGCGGCGCAGGCCGGCAAGATAAACAGCACGCAGTGGGCGCAGTTGCGCGCCTTGGTTACTGACCGCTTGAGTGCAAACGAGCTGCCTGCACTGGCCCGGCTGGAGCATGACAGTAGCCAGCGCCCATTGAAGGTTTACCGCTACGCATTCGATCATGACGACCGCGGTTGCCTTTATAGCCTGCATGAGCAGAACGGACGGGCGATGCTGTATCTGCCATGGGCCGAGCAGGCCTTGTGGGCGTTCGAGTCCGAGCGCGCCATGGCTGGCTGGTTGCGCACGAGCCTGCAGGACCCGCAGTGGCTGGGTCAGTTCATGCGGGCTACGCATCTCTATGATGACGGCAGGGTGAAGCGTATCCATGGGCAGTTGCACAATTTGGCCCAGAGCGCCTCGGCCGAAGCTGCGCAGACGCTGTTGCAACCCCTGAAGCGCCCGGTGAAGAACGACTTCTTCGACTACATGGCCAACTTGTCCCGTGCCGAGATGCACAGCAATGCCAACCTGATGATCAGCAACCAGGACCTGCGCAAGGTGCTCTGGCGAGGCTACCTTGGGGCATTCCTGAAGGTGTTTGGCGGCTTTGCGCCCCTCGGGCGGCCAGTGCTCTGGGTCATGCTCGGGGTCACCGTCAGCCGGGTGGCGCTGGAGGTGGATGCTGCACTGGATGCACGAGACGATGACGGGCGCAAGGCGGCGTTACGCGCAGCCATGATCGATACGCTCATGGCTGCGCTCAACCTGGTGGATGTGATGTTCCAGGCCAGTTTCGACTCGCTGGCCTATCAGGCACCCCAGCATGAAGCCACGATTTCACTGGAGCACTGGCAAGTGCAGACGTCCGCGACCACGGCTGCGGAGGGTTTGGAAACCAACAACCTGCTGGTGGGTGAAACGGGCCGTGAAGGTCGGTTGGCGGGCGTGCTGGTGCAGGAGGATGGCTCCTGCTGGATCAAGCTGAACGGTTTGTCGTACCGGGTCCGTTACAGCACCGACCTGTCATGCTGGCTGATCGTGCCGGCCGAAAACCCATACGCATTCGGGCCCCTGCGCCCGGTCCGCCTGAGTGCCAGCGGTGAATGGGAGCTACTGGTGCCGCCCCGCCTGGCAGGCGGCAACCCCCCCGCTATAGAGAACGTCGCCACCGTAAACTCCCCTTTCTGGGACACCTACGCCGGCCTGGATTCTGCACAGAGCAAGGCCCTTAGCACCCAGGCGCTGAGGCGTCAGAAAGCCCTTCTGGAATCCTGGATGTTGCCTACGTTATCGGAGGGACGTGCGCCCGATGTGGATGCCAATGGGCTGGACTGCGTGATGGTCAGAAACGCCCCTGAATATTCGTACCGTCACGAGCGTGAGTATTTCAATTCGTTGATCGAGTACTACACCAGCGACGAGTCGCAAGTGAATGATGTGTTCCGCCATGGCCGCTATCGGTATGGGGACGAAGACAGCTATATCGCCAACCTGGCTGACTCGCTCGAGCGGTTGCCCAAGAGTAACGCGGTGACGCTGTACCGCGGTGGCAACGCAGCGCGTCACACCGGTGCGGCACCCTATCGCACAGGTCGGCTGAAGGTGGGGGACACACTGGTGACTACGGACCTGACGTCCTTTACCGAAAACCCCTATAAGGCAGCGGAGTTCGCCTCACGTGTATTGCCTGGGCAGGGGCGTGGTAACGCCAGGGAGTTCGATGACAGTTCCGTGATTTACCAGCTGCCTGCCGGGCGTTATGAGGATGGCACCCCGGTCAGCGCTTTTTCGCTGTACTGGGATGAAGCAGAAACGTTGTTTCTGCCTGGGCAGTACTTCCGGGTGGAGAATGTGGAGCAGGTGTACGGGGCCGGTTACCACTTTATTCTGGTTACCCTGGGCCGTACGGTTAAGCCTGCTTCCGGCGTGGTTCACGACCTGCGCACGGGCCAGGTATTCGACCCCGGCGTATTCAGCAGGCGCCTGCGTACGCCGGCGTTGGCAAAGCGGTTTTTCCCTGCGTGACCGGCCAGCCCAGTACGTTGTTCAACTTTGCCTGAGCAGCAGCGCAACGCCTGGGTAGTAGTTACCCAGTGCGTCGTGCAGCTTGCGGTAGGCGTAAGGGAAATACCAGGCAATGGCGCACGCAGTATGCTTCTGCAGGTCGTCCACCAGGTCCTGGAGTTCCTCGGGGCTGGCATGTTGCCCTGCCTTGCACGGGCTGATGAACAGGGCGCCGGCTTTCAGCTGGCTGGGGTAAGCCACTTGGTGAGCCAGGGCCGCAGTCTGTTGCAGGGCTGCCGCCATGTCCAGGCCGGCCATTTTCGGCCAGCGCTGGCTCACACTCAGGTAAAGCGCCTCGTCGAGGCTGCTGATCCATAGGTCGCAGCGTGCCTCACGGTCCTCGTCGTCCCGTTGTTTCTTGCCTGAAAACTGCTGCAGCGCGGTCAGTTCTGCTTGCCAGGCCGCCGCTGCCAGCAGCCCTGCATTGGCCGTTGCGCCGTGCCAGTAAGGCGCCTCGGCGTCGCCGGCGCAGCGGTTGTAGCGGTCGATGCATTCCACCCAGCGTTCGAACACAGGCGCCAGAAATTCCAGGCGCGGGTTGTTGATCAGATGGCCTCGCATGCTGCGCACTCCTGTTGTGATTATGGGGACGTACGACCTGCGTAATGGCTATGTGATATCACTTGCTTTCAGTGTGGCACAGTTTTGCCGAATGGCCATCGAGCCGGGTCGCTTTGTTATCCCGCCTAGGGGCTGCGTCGATTGACGCTCCCGACGCAACCCTCTAACCTTCGCGCGTGTTTCAGGTGCCCCACCAAGGGGTGAAACAGGGAAGCCGGTGGGTGCCAGCATGGCGCGATTCCGGCGCTGCCCCCGCAACGGTAAGTGAGTGACGGCCGCGCAATGCCACTGGGTATCTGTACCCGGGAAGGTGCGCAGGCTTGGGCCGGTGCCCGCTCGCAAGCCCGGAGACCGGCCTGACACTGCCAACGGCATCACGGAGGGTGATGCGCGGTGCACCGTGGCGTTCAGCCATGGCTCCTGCGCGCGCTCCTTTTGCCTGCTTATTCCCTGTCGCCATGGCTTGCCGTGGTGCCAGCCAGCGGAGCCCCCATGAGCGAAATCACCGAACGCGACGAACGTCACCTGGCGCGCATGCAGCGCAAGAAAGCGGTCATCGACGAACGCATCGCCAACTCCCCCAACGAATGCGGCTTGTTGCTGGTACTGACCGGCAATGGCAAGGGCAAGAGCAGCTCGGCGTTCGGCATGCTCGCGCGTGCACTGGGCCATGGCATGCAGTGCGGTGTCGTGCAATTCATCAAAGGCCGCAACAGCACGGGCGAAGAGCTGTTCTTCCGTCGCTTCCCCGAGCAGGTGCGTTACCACGTGATGGGCGAGGGTTTCACGTGGGAAACCCAGGATCGCCAGCGTGACATCGCGGCGGCCGAGGCGGCATGGGCCGTGTCGCGTCAACTGTTGCAGGACGAATCTGTGCAGTTCGTGGTACTCGACGAATTGAACATCGCCCTGAAGCACGGCTATCTGGACCTGGATCAGGTGCTGTCCGACATCCAGGCCCGCCCACCCATGCAGCACGTGATCGTCACCGGTCGCGGTGCCAAACCAGAGATGGTCGAGCTGGCGGACACGGTGACTGAAATGGGCATGCTCAAGCACGCATTCCAGGCCGGCATCCGTGCCCAGAAGGGCGTGGAACTGTGAGCGCACCCCGCCAATGCCCCGCGGTACTGATTGCAGCCCCGGCTTCAGGGCAGGGCAAGACCACGGTGACCGCGGCCCTGGCGCGGCTGCACCGCAACCTGGGCCGCAAGGTACGGGTGTTCAAATGCGGGCCCGACTTTCTCGACCCGATGATTCTCGAACGGGCCAGCGGTGCGCCGGTGTATCAGCTGGACCTGTGGATGATCGGTGCCGAGGAAAGCCGCCGGTTGCTGTGGGAGGCCGCAGGTGAGGCCGACCTGATCCTGATCGAAGGGGTGATGGGGCTGTTCGACGGCACCCCCTCGAGCGCGGACCTGGCACGCCATTTCGGCGTGCCGGTGTTGGCGGTCATCGATGGTACGGCCATGGCCCAAACCTTCGGTGCACTGGCCCTGGGGCTGGCCCGCTATCAGCCCGACCTGCCGTTTGCCGGGGTGCTGGCCAATCGAGTGGGCAGCCTGCGTCACGCCCAGTTGCTTGAGGGTAGCCTGACCGAGGGGCTGCGCTGGTACGGCGGGTTGTCCCGTGAGCGGGGCATCGAGTTGCCCAGCCGCCACCTCGGCCTGGTCCAGGCCAGTGAACTGAACGACCTCGATACCCGGCTGGACGCCGCCGCGCAGGCGCTGGGTGACAGCTGCGATGCCACCCTGCCGCCGGCGGTCATCTTCGCCCAGGCACAGCCGTTGCAACCCTCTGCCTTGCTGGAAGGTGTGCGGGTAGGCGTGGCGCACGACGAGGCCTTTGCCTTCACCTACGGCGCCAACCTTGAATTGCTGCGGCGCATGGGCGCGCAGCTGGTGTTCTTCTCGCCGCTGCATGACCAGGTGCTGCCGACGGTTGACAGCCTGTACCTGCCTGGTGGCTACCCCGAATTGCATCACCATGCCCTGGCCGCTAACGCCCCGATGTGCCAGGCCATTCGCGCGCACCACGCCCAGGGCAAGCCCCTGTTGGCAGAGTGTGGCGGCATGCTGTATTTGCTGGAAGCGCTCACCGATGTGGCTGGCGAGCGTGCCGAGCTGCTGGGCCTGCTGCCTGGCGAGGCGACCATGCAAAAACGCCTGGCGGCCTTGGCCTTGCAGGCTGTGGAACTGTCGGAGGGCACCCTGCGTGGCCATACCTATCACCATTCCCTGACCAGCACCACGCTGGAGCCCGTTGCACGTGGCCTGAGCCCCAATGGTGGGCGGGGTAACGAGGCGGTGTATCGCCTGGGGCGGTTGACGGCTTCCTATGTGCATTTTTATTTCCCCTCCAACCCTGAGGCAGCGGCGGCGCTGTTGCGACCATGACCGAGCACGTTTTCAGTGAGCCCGAGCGCGCTGCGGTATACCGGGCAATCGGCGAGCGCCGCGACATGCGCCATTTTGCCGGGGGCGAGGTGGCGCCAGAATTACTGGCGCGGCTGCTGGCGGCGGCCCATCAGGCACCCAGTGTCGGCCTCATGCAGCCCTGGCGCTTTATTCGCATTACCCAGCGTGAGTTACGCGGGCGCATCCAGGCGCTGGTCGAGCAGGAGCGTGTGCTGACTGCTCAGGCGTTGGGCGAGCGCTCCGACGACTTCATGAAACTCAAGGTCGAAGGCATAAACGATTGCGCAGAGCTGCTGGTGGCCGCCCTGATGGACAACCGCGAACCGCACCTGTTCGGCCGCCGCACGCTGCCTGAGATGGACCTTGCCTCGCTGGCCTGCGCCATCCAGAACCTGTGGCTGGCCGCACGTGCCGAAGGGCTGGGTATGGGCTGGGTGTCGTTGTTCGATCCGCAGGCCCTGGCCGCACTGTTGGGCATGCCCGCCGGGGCCAAACCTGTGGCGGTGCTCTGCCTGGGCCCTGTTACCGCGTTCTACCCGGCGCCCATGCTGGTGGTGGAGGGCTGGGCCCAGGAGCAGCCGCTGAGTGAGATGCTGTACGAAAACCGTTGGGGGGCACGCCCATGAGCGTAGCCTTGCTAACTGTCGCCGGCGTGGCTTTGGATGCCCTGTTCGGTGAGCCCCAGCGGCGTCACCCGTTGGTTGCGTTTGGCAACATGGCGGCCAACCTTGAGCGCCGTTTGAACGCGGGCGGCCGTGGCTGGCGCAGCCATGGCGTGAGTGCCTGGTTCCTGGCCGTGGTGCCCTTGACCTTGATTGCACTGATACTGTCCTGGCTGCCGGGCATAGGCTGGCTGGTGGACGTGCTCGCGTTGTACTGCGCGTTGGGCCTGCGCAGTTTGGGCGAACATGTACTGCCCGTTGCTGCCGCCTTGCGCCAGGGCGATCTGGAAGAGGCGCGGCGGCGTGTGGGTTACCTGGTCAGCCGCGAAACCCGTGAGCTGGATGAACCTGCGGTTGCCCGGGCGGCTACCGAGTCGGTGCTGGAAAACGGCAGCGATGCCGTGTTCGCCGCGTTGTTCTGGTTCGCGGTAGCCGGTGCGCCGGGGGTGGTGCTGTACCGTCTGAGCAATACCCTTGATGCCATGTGGGGCTACCGCAACGAGCGCTTCGAGCGTTTTGGCTGGTGCGCCGCGCGCATTGACGACCTGCTCAATTACGTGCCGGCCCGGCTGGTGGCATTGACCTATGCGGTGCTTGGCAAAACCCGGCTGGCACTGGCCTGCTGGCGCCGGCAGGGCCCCTTGTGGGACAGCCCCAACGCCGGGCCGGTGATGGCCGCTGGCGCGGGTGCGCTGGGGGTGGAACTTGGCGGGCCTGCGGTGTACCACGGCCAGTTGCACGAGCGCCCGCGCCTGGGCGAAGGGCCGGCAGCCAGCGAGGACGCCATCGAGCGTGGCTGGCAGTTGGTGCAGCGCGGGGTCTGGTTATGGCTGTTGGTGATCTGCCTGGGGGCGTACCTGAATGCTTGAACACGGTGGCCGCCTGCTGCGCGCAGTGCGCCAGTACGGCATTGCACGCGAGCACTGGCTGGACCTGTCCAGTGGCATCGCGCCTTGGCCCTTTCCCATCCCGTCTATTCCTGTGCAAGCCTGGGCCCGCCTGCCTGAAACCCATGACGGCCTGGAGCAGGCCGCCTGCCGTTACTATGGCGCCGCTCAGTTGCTGCCGGTTGCCGGGTCCCAGGCTGCCATTCAGGCGCTGCCGCTGCTGCGCCCGCCCGGCAACGTCGGGGTGCTCAGCCCCTGTTATGCCGAACACGCCCATGCCTGGCAGCGTGCCGGGCATCAGTTGACGGCGCTGGATGAAACCCAGGTCAAGGCATCACTCGATCACCTGGATGTGCTGGTGCTGGTGAACCCGAACAACCCGACCGGCCGCAGCCTGCCACGTGAAACGGTGCTGGCCTGGCACCAGCGCCTGGCAGCGCGTGGGGGCTGGTTGCTGGTGGACGAAGCCTTCATGGACAACACCCCCGCGTGCAGCGTGGTGGATTGTGCTGAGCGCCCTGGGCTGATCGTCTTGCGCTCGTTCGGCAAATTCTTTGGGCTGGCGGGGGTTCGCCTGGGCTTCGTGGCGGCTGAGGGCAGCCTGCTGTCGCGTCTGGCCGACCTGCTCGGGCCCTGGACCATCAACGGCCCGACCCGGGTCTTGGCCCAGGCCAGCCTGGCCGATCAGGCCACCCAGCATCTGCAACGCGAGCGCTGCGCGGCTTACAGCCTGCGCCTTGCACAATTATTGGCGCGTGGCGGGCTTGCCGTCAGCGGCGGCTGCGACCTGTTTCAGTATGTACGTTGCCAGCATGCTGCACACCTGCACGACCATCTTGCCCGCAGCGGCATTCTGGTTCGCCTGTTTGAACAGCCCTCGGCGCTGCGCTTTGGCCTGCCTGCCTGCGAGGCGGACGAACTGCGCCTGGCCCAGGCACTGGCTACCTACAAGAAGGACACCCCATGACCACCCTCATGGTGCAAGGCACTACGTCCGACGCCGGTAAAAGCACCCTGGTGACCGCCCTGTGCCGCTGGCTGTTGCGCCAGGGTGTTGGGGTGGTGCCATTCAAGCCGCAGAACATGGCGCTGAACAGTGCCGTGACCGCCGATGGTGGTGAAATTGGCCGCGCCCAGGCCGTCCAGGCCCAGGCCTGCCGCCTTGAGCCCCACACTGACATGAACCCGGTGCTGCTCAAACCCAACAGCGACACTGGCGCCCAGGTGATCATCCATGGCCGCGCCGTTACCAGCATGAATGCGGTCGCGTACCACGACTACAAGGCCATTGCCATGCAAGCGGTGCTGGCCTCCCACCGGCGCCTTAGCGAGGCCTGGCCAGTGGTGATGGTAGAAGGGGCAGGGTCCCCGGCGGAAATCAACTTGCGTGCCGGCGATATCGCCAACATGGGCTTTGCCGAGGCAGTGGATTGCCCCGTCATTTTGGTGGCCGACATCAACCGCGGAGGGGTCTTCGCCCACCTTGTCGGCACGCTGGAGCTGCTGTCGCCCAGCGAGCAGGCGCGGGTCAAAGGGTTTGTCATCAACCGTTTCAGGGGCGATATCGCCCTGCTGCAACCAGGGCTCGACTGGCTGGAGCAACGGACCGGCAAGCCGGTGCTGGGCGTGCTGCCCTACGTCACCGACCTGCACCTGGAGGCCGAGGATGGCATTGATGCACGCCAGGGCGAGAAGGATGCACAGGTACTGAAGGTGATCGTGCCGGTCCTGCCGCGTATCAGCAACCACACCGACTTCGACCCGCTGCGCCTGCACCCGCAGGTGGACCTGCAGTTTGTGGGCCCAGGCCAGCCTATACCACCTGCCGACCTGATTATCCTGCCGGGCTCCAAGAGTGTACGCAGTGACCTGGCCCAGCTGCGCGAACGCGGCTGGGACAAGGCCATCGAGCGGCATCTGCGCTACGGCGGCAAGTTGATCGGCATTTGTGGCGGGCTGCAGATGCTCGGCCGTGACGTCCACGACCCCGCCGGCCTGGAAGGCGCCGCCGGTTCCAGCGCGGGCCTGGGGCTGTTCGACTACGCCACGGTACTGGAGGCCGAGAAGCAACTGCGCAACGTGGCGGGCACCCTGGCGCTTGAAACTGCGCCTGTCACTGGTTACGAGATCCACGCCGGGGTCACGACCGGCCCGGCACTGGGCCACCCTGCGGTGCAGTTGGCCGATGGCCGCAGCGACGGCGCCATCAGTGCCGACGGGCAGGTGCTTGCCACTTACCTGCATGGCTTGTTCGAGGGCAGCGCCTCCTGCGCGGCGTTGCTGCGCTGGGCAGGCCTGGATGAAGTGCAGGTAATCGATTACCAGGCGTTGCGCGAACGCGACATCGAGCGCCTGGCCGACCTGGTTGAGCGGCACCTGGACACCCGCCGCCTGCTGCAACTGTGTGGGGTAGCCTGAAATGCACAACCTGATCCTGGGCGGTGCCCGCTCCGGCAAAAGCCGCCTCGCCGAACAACTGGCTGCCGACAGCGGCCTGCCGGTGACCTACATCGCCACCAGCCAACCCTTGGACGGCGAGATGAACGAACGTGTGCAACTCCACCGTCAGCGGCGCCCCGCCGAATGGGGGTTGATCGAGGAACCCCTGGCCCTGGCTAGCGTGCTACGGAGCGAAGCGGCAGAGGGGCGCTGCCTGCTGGTGGACTGCCTGACCTTGTGGCTGACCAACCTGCTGATGCTCGAAGACGATCAGCGCCTGGGTCAGGAGCGCGATGCGCTGGTGGAGTGCCTGCCCACCCTGCCTGGCACCCTGGTGCTGGTCAGTAACGAAACCGGCCTCGGCGTCGTGCCGATGGGCGAGCTGACCCGACGCTACGTCGACCTGGCCGGCTGGCTGCACCAGGCAGTGGCCGAGCGCTGTCAGCGCGTGGTCCTGACCGTGGCCGGCTTGCCCTTGATGTTGAAAGGACCTGCACTATGAACACCACCTGGTGGCAGAACCCCTGCCAAGCCGTCGATGAAAACGCCACGGGCCAGGCCCGTGCCCGTCAGCAGCAGTTGACCAAGCCAGCGGGGTCCCTTGGCCAGCTGGAGAGCCTGGCGGTTCA
Source organism: Pseudomonas sp. NBRC 111119 (assembly GCF_001320125.1). Classification (NCBI taxonomy): domain Bacteria; kingdom Pseudomonadati; phylum Pseudomonadota; class Gammaproteobacteria; order Pseudomonadales; family Pseudomonadaceae; genus Pseudomonas; species Pseudomonas sp. NBRC 111119. The sequence continues at coordinate 5,602 of NZ_BCAV01000021.1, read as the reverse complement.
GCTGGCCGGCCTGCAGGGGCGCGAGCGCCCGACCGTGGATAACGTTTTCATCACCCTGTTTGCTGGCGACCATGGGGTCGTCGAGGAAGGCATCTCCGCCTACCCACAAGCCGTCACCGGTCAGATGCTGCGCAATTTCGTCGGTGGTGGCGCGGCAATCAGTGTGCTGGCCCGCCAACTGCAGGCCAGCCTGGAGGTGATCGACCTGGGCACGGTCGACCCGCATCTGGATCTGCCAGGGGTGAGCCATTTGCGCCTCGGCGCCGGTACCGCCAACTTGGCCCGCCAGCCTGCCATGACGGCGGGCCAGTTGCAGGCGGCCTTGCAGGCTGGCCGCGACAGCGCACAGCGTGCCGCCCAGGCCGGTGGGCAATTATTCATCGGTGGCGAGATGGGCATCGGCAACACCACGGCTGCAGCGGCCTTGGCCAGCGTGTTGCTGGACTGCCCGGCAGCGGCCCTGAGCGGCCCCGGTACGGGCCTAGACAATGCCGGCGTGCGGCACAAGGCCGAGGTTATCGAGCGGGCCCTGAGCTTGCATGCGTTGCAGGCCACAGACCCGTTGCAGGCGCTGGCCTGTGTGGGCGGCTTCGAGATTGCCGCCCTGGCCGGTGCTTATCTGGGCTGCGCGCAAGCCGGGGTGGCGGTACTGGTGGACGGCTTCATCTGTAGCGTCGCTGCGCTGGTGGCGGTGCGGCTGAACCCACAGTGCCGTCCCTGGTTGCTGTTTGCGCACCAGGGCGCCGAGCCCGGGCATCAGGCTGTGCTGGCTGCGCTGCAAGCCGAGCCATTGCTGGCGTTGGGCCTGCGGCTGGGTGAGGGCAGTGGTGCTGCCCTGGCCGTACCACTGCTGCGCCTGGCGTGTGCGCTGCACGGGCAGATGGCGACCTTTGCCGAGGCGGCCGTGGCGGACCGCCCGGCATGATTCTCGACCTGCTGCGCCACGGTGAAACCGAACAGGGTGGCCTGCGAGGCAGCATTGACGATGCCCTGACCGAAAAGGGTTGGGCACAGATGCGCGAGGCCGTGGCAAAGGCCGGCCATTGGCAGGTGCTGGTGAGTTCGCCGTTGCAGCGTTGTGGTCGCTTCGCCGATGAGCTGGGGGCGCAATTGGGCTTGCCCGTGCAGCGCGAGCCTGCCCTGCAGGAGCTGCACTTCGGTGACTGGGAGGGCCGCACCGCTGCACAGATCATGGACCAGCAGGCCGACGAGCTGGGGCGCTTCTGGGCAGACCCCTACGCCTACACACCGCCCAACGGCGAACCGGTTGAAGCCTTTGCCGGGCGCGTGCTGACGGCGGTAGGGCGCCTGGCGTGCCAGCACGCCGGCAAACGCGTGCTGCTGGTGACCCATGGTGGGGTGATACGCCTGTTGCTGGCCCGTGCCCGCGGCCTGCCAAGGGCACAACTGCTGCAGGTGGAGGTGGGCCACGGCGCACTTGTGCAGCTGCGGGTGACCGCGCAAGGGCAACTGATAGAGGGCTGCTGACATGCTACCGTTCTGGATCGCGTTGCAGTTTCTGAGCAGTTTGCCCGTCACCTTGCCGGGCATGCCAGCCCCTCGCGAGGTGGGCCGTTCGCTGCTGTTTTACCCGCTGGTTGGCCTGTTGTTCGGCCTGGTGCTCTGGTTGGCCAGCCACTTGCTGCAAGCGGTGCCGGCACCGCTGCATGCGGCGTTGCTGTTGAGCCTGTGGGTGGTGCTGAGTGGCGCCTTGCACCTGGATGGCCTGGCGGACAGTGCCGATGCCTGGCTGGGCGGGTTTGGCGACCGCGAACGCACCTTGCAGATCATGAAGGACCCCCGCAGCGGGCCGGTGGCGATCGTCACCCTGATGCTGGTGTTGCTGCTTAAATTCTGTGCCCTGTGGGTGCTGGTGGAGCAAGGCGCTGGTGCAGTGTTGCTGCTCGCACCCGTGATCGGCCGGGCCGCGATGCTTGGCCTGTTTCTTTCTACACCCTACGTCCGCCCTGGCGGCCTGGGCCAGGCCCTTGCCCAGCACCTGCCTCGGCGGGCTGCGATGGGGGTCGTGCTGGTGTGTACTGCTGTCGGCCTGCTGATGGCGGGTTGGGTCGTGGTGCTGGCACTGGGTGTGGCTGTCGCCTTGCGGCGTCTGATGTGCCGGCGACTGGGCGGCACTACGGGTGATACAGCCGGTGCCATGCTGGAGCTGCTTGAGTTGGCCGTAGTGCTTGGCCTGGCTTTGAGTCTTTAAGTTTCCTGCATGAATATCAGAGCCTTCCTACAGAAAATCTTGCGTTTATATTCCGTAAAAATCATTCAATCGTTTTGAAAAGACGCTAACCCCGTATTCAAGTAGGCTCGCTGCTTCCTGAAAGCTGGAGCAGCCTGCCATGCGCCATTGGTTATTCACCGTTCTGCTGATGCTCTGTGTACCCGTTGCTACGGCAGCAGACCTGATCACGTTCTGGGACACGCCCCGCCACGGCGGCAATAGCTTCAACCGGCTGCCACCGGATCAGGCGTATTTCGACGCATTGCGCGGGTATGGCGCAACCTGGGTGCGGTTGTCCTACGACAAGTGGCAGCCTGCGCAGCGGGATTTCCTGCTGGGTAACGCCGATCACTACCAAGGCCTGCCATCGGCCGACCTGGCCACATTGCGTACTGCTCTGGACCGTGCCCACCAAGCGGGGTTGAAGGTAGTGATCGCACCCCTTTCATTGCCGGGCATGCGCTGGTCGCAAAACAACAAGGGCCAGTTCGACGACCGCCTGTGGCAGGACAAAGCCTATTGGTTGCAGGCCGAGGGCTTCTGGAAAGACCTGGCGCGGGAGCTGAAAGGCCACCCGGCTGTGGCTGCGTACAACCTGGTGAACGAACCTGCGCCCGAGAAAATGAGCGACTTGGCCGAACACGCCGACGCCGAGAGCATGCGCCGGTGGTATGCCCGAGAGCAGGGTGGCGCGCGCGACTTGCCCGGGCTGTATCGGCAACTGATAACCGCTATCCGTCAGGAAGACCCAGCCACGCCGATCATGGTCGATGCGGGGTGGTTTGCCGCTGCCGATGCATTCGGCTACTGGCCGGCACCTTTGCCAGACCCACGTGTGCTCTACAGCATCCACATGTACGAGCCGTATTTTGTCACCAGTGCCCCCAATATGACCCGCAAGCAACCGTTGGCCTACCCCGGCGCGGCGCCCTTTGCCGGGCACACCCAGCAATGGGATAGCGAGCGGGTGAAGCGCTACCTGCAGCAGCCCATTGCCTGGGCGCAGGCCATGAAGTTGCCGCGTTCACGCCTGGTGGTAGGCGAGTTTGGCTGCATGCGCCGGCTGGCGGGCTGCCCGCAGTACCTTGAGGACGTTCTTGGGGTGCTCGACGGTGCCCGGCTGCATTGGGCGTTCTACAGTTTCCGCGAAGACAGCTGGGATGGCATGGACTACGAACTGGGCGCTGCGAAAGTGCCGTGGCGGTACTGGCAGGCGATCGAGCAGGGTGCTCCCGACACGCTTCCTCGCAAGGCCACCCCGCAGTTCGAACCTATCGCCAGGCGCCTGCGCCAGGCCGAGGGCGCGCCGTAACCCGATGCACCCGTACGCGCCACTTGATACCAGCCGGCCCACGCGTTCATGCTGCATGCCAGTGAGCGGGAATCTACCCGCAAGCACCTTGCGATGGGCTGGAGATAACAATAATGAGTTCGGTGTGGCGCACCAGCGGGTGGGTATTGTTGGGGGCGGCGTTGATTCTTGCGCTGTCTTTGGGCGTGCGGCATGGCTTTGGCCTGTTCCTGGCGCCGATGAGTGCGGATTTTGGCTGGGGCCGAGGGGTGTTTGCGTTCGCCATCGCCTTGCAGAACCTGGTCTGGGGGCTCGCCCAGCCGTTCGCGGGTGCTTTGGCTGACCGCCTCGGTGCGGGTCGGGTGGTGATGATCGGTGGGGTGCTGTACGCCACCGGGCTGGGGCTGATGGGCATGGCCGACTCTGCCTGGTCGCTTTCGCTCAGTGCCGGGCTACTGATCGGCATCGGCCTGTCCGGTACATCGTTCTCAGTGATATTGGGTGTGGTTGGGCGCGCCGTGCCGGCGGACAAGCGCAGTATGGCCATGGGCATCGCCAGCGCTGCCGGCTCGTTCGGCCAGTTCGCCATGTTGCCGGGCACGTTGGGCCTGATCCAGTGGCTGGGCTGGTCCGCCGCGTTACTGGTGTTGGGGCTGCTGGTGGCGTTTATCGTGCCGTTGGTGGGCCTGCTGCGCGATCGCCCGCTGCCCGCGCTGGGCAGTGAGCAGACCCTGGGCGACGCATTGCGCGAGGCGTGCGGGCATTCGGGCTTCTGGTTGCTGGCGTTGGGGTTCTTCGTGTGCGGGTTCCAGGTGGTGTTCATTGGTGTACACCTGCCGGCCTACCTGGTGGACCAGCACCTGCCGGCAACCACCGGCACCACCGTGCTGGCGCTGGTGGGCCTGTTCAATATCGCCGGTACGTTCACTGCCGGCTGGCTCGGCGGGCGCATGTCCAAGCCGCGTTTGCTCACTGGGCTGTATCTGCTGCGGGCGGTGGTTATCGTGCTGTTTCTTTGGGCGCCGGTGAGTGCGTTCAGTGCCTATCTGTTTGGTATCGCCATGGGGCTGTTGTGGTTGTCCACGGTGCCGCTGACCAATGGCACGGTGGCCACGTTGTTCGGGGTGCGCAACCTGTCGATGTTGGGCGGCATTGTGTTCCTGTTCCATCAGTTGGGGGCGTTTCTGGGCGGCTGGTTGGGGGGTGTTGTCTATGATCGAACGGGCAGCTACGACCTGGTCTGGCAGATCGCTATCCTGCTGAGCCTGATGGCGGCGGCCCTCAACTGGCCTGTGCGTGAACGGCCCGTGGCGCGTTTGCAGGCGGCAGCATGAACCGGTCTGTGGCGCGGGTGGGGCTGGTAATTGTGGCGCTGGGAGCGCTGGCCCTGGTGTGGTGGGGGTGGCACCAGGGCGGCATGGCGTTGATGCAATTGGGCATGGGCGTTTGTTAAGCGCTACGCTGCAAGTTCGGGCATTGGCCTACAGGAGTCAGTTGACGTGAAGACACAGTGGTTGACAGTACCGTTGCTGGCGTTGTGCGCCGCGCTACCGGTGTGGGCGGCCGAGTGCCCGGCGGTATTGCAGGGGGCGCTGCCAGAGCTGCGGGGCAAGGGGCAGGTGGATTTGTGCGAGCGTTATGGCGGTAAGCCGCTGGTGGTGATCAACACGGCCAGCTATTGCGGTTTTGCGCCGCAGTTCGAGGGGCTTGAGGCCACGTACAAGGAGTATCACGGTCAGGGGCTCGAGATGTTGGGGGTGCCCTCCAATGACTTCAAGCAGGAGGATGCCGACAGCGAGAAGACGGCGAAGGTCTGTTATGCCAATTATGGGGTGACCTTTACCATGACCAAGGAGCAGGCGGTACGGGGTAAGGATGCGATCCCCCTGTTTGTGGAACTGGCGAGGCAGAGCAGTGCGCCGAAGTGGAATTTTTATAAGTATGTGATTGATCGGCAGGGAAAGGTGATTGCGAGTTTTTCCAGTTTGACGAAGCCGGATGATCCGGCGTTTCGGGCGGCGATTGAGAGGGCTCTGGGGCGGTAGGGTTGAGTGGTTGTACTTGGGGGCATATATCGG
>NZ_BCAV01000020.1:0-198854 GCF_001320125.1 Pseudomonas sp. NBRC 111119 | reverse complement strand
CTACAGCAACAGCGAGCTGAAATAAGTGCGCAGTTTAATGGGTAGTAAGACTGCTCGCAGGGTGAGGGCCGCTTTGCGGCCCCTTGGGCTGTCAGCCGTTACGGACTGCAGTGCGCGGATGGCGCCTGCGGCGTACGCCCTGGTAAGTCACTGCCAGCAGCACGAACCAGATAGGCGTGACCACCAGCGCCGAGCGGGTGTCGGCTTCCAGGCTGAGCAGTACCAGGATGAAGGCGAAGAACGCCAGGCACACGTAGCACATGAAACGCCCGCCCGGCATCTTGTACTTCGAGGCCTGGTGCAGCGGTGCACGGTGCTTGCGGTAGCTCAGGTACGACAGCAGGATCAGCGTCCAGACGAACATGAACAGCACCGCCGACACCGTGGTCACCAGGGTGAACGCCTCGATCACGTTTGGCACCAGATAGATCAGCACCGCACCCAGCAGCAGGCAGAGGCACGAGAAGTACAGGCCGTTGGCCGGCACGGCGCGGCGCGACAACTTCTCGAACGCTTTGGGGGCGTCGCCCTCCTGGGCCAGGCCAAACAGCATGCGGCTGGTGGAGAACACGCCGCTGTTCGCCGACGAGGCTGCCGAGGTCAGCACCACGAAGTTGATGATGCTGGCTGCTGCCGGCAGGCCGGCCAGCACGAACAGCTCAACGAACGGGCTCTTGCCTGGTACCACGTCGCGCCATGGGGTAACGGCCATGATCGCGATCAGCGCAAGCACGTAGAACACGATGATGCGGATCGGGATGGAGTTGATCGCCCGGGGCAGGGTGCGCTCAGGGTTCTTGGCTTCGGCGGCGGTGGTGCCCACCAGCTCGATGCCGACGAAGGCGAACACAGCAATCTGGAAGCCGGCGAAGAAGCCCATGACCCCGTGCGGGAACATCCCCGCGTCGTTCCACAGGTTGGCCAGTTGCGCAGTACGCCCGCTTGGCGAGGTGAAACCGGTGACCACCATGTACAGGCCGGTGGCGACCAGGCCGAGGATGGCGATGATCTTGATCAGCGCGAACCAGAACTCCATCTCGCCGAACAGCTTGACCGTGACCAGGTTCAGCGACAGCAGCACCGCCACGCAGGTCAGTGCCGGTATCCACTGGGGAAGGTCCGGGAACCAGAATTGCGTGTAGGCAGCGATGGCGACCACGTCGGCGATGCCGGTGACCACCCAGCAGAACCAGTACGTCCAGCCGGTGAAGTAGCCGGCCCAAGGGCCGAGCAGGTCGGCGGAAAAGTCGATGAACGATTTGTAGTTCAGGTTCGACAGCAGCAACTCGCCCATGGCACGCATGACGAAGAACAGCATGAAGCCGATGATCATGTAGACGAAGATGATCGACGGGCCGGCCAGGCTGATGGTCTTGCCCGAGCCCATGAACAGGCCGGTGCCGATGGCGCCACCGATGGCGATCAGCTGGATGTGGCGGTTGGTGAGGTTGCGCTGCAGGTGCTGTTCTTCAGGTGGGTTGGGTACGGTTTGCGTCATAGGCTGCATTCCCTTGTAAAGGTCTGTCTTCTTGTCTGAGCTAGCCGGCTAGGCTAACACGCTCGTCCCATTTCGGGGCGCGACAGATCGACTCGACTTTTGGGTAGCAGGGGGGGCGCAGAATTGTGCTTGGGCGTGTTCGGCGTGGCGGGTGCAGCGCTTGCGAGATCAAGCGCCGCCTGCGCGGCGCTCGGTTTCACAGGCGCAGACCCTGTTACGGCCAACCAGACAAATCACGCACTGGCCATGGCCCTGCGCTTCATCACCAGGCTATCGACCACCCACAAGGCAATCATCGATATCCCCACCAACGGAAACAACACGCCTAGCACCAGCATCACCGCCACCGCCGCCTTCCAGCGTGGCAGGTCATGGCGCAAAGGGGGGACGCCCAGCCCGCCAGTAGGGCGGCGTTGCCACCACATCACCAACCCGCTCACCGAGCCCAGCAGAATCATCAGGCATACGAGCAGAATGATGACCTGGTTGACGGCTCCAAACATTCGACCTTCATGCAGCATCACGCCTAGCTCGGTGGCCCGTGCCACAGGGCTGTAGTCCTGCCAGCGCACGTCGGCCAGCACGTTGCCGGTGTACTGGTCTACATGCAGGGTGGCGTCGTTGCGTGGGTCGTCGGCGAACACGGCCACGGTGAACACGCCCTCGGCGGTGGTGGGCAGGGTGATGCTGTAACCCGGCTCGACCTGGCGCGAAGTAGCGATATCCTCCACCTGCTGCACGCTGACCTGGGGTGCGGCGGGCATGTTCGACATACCGTGGTGGCCTGCGTGCTCGGCGTGGGCACCGGACTGCGGCATCGGCGTGTTCTCCATGGCCCATGGTACGGTCTGGCGGTGGGCGCTGTTCAGCGCACCCGCCTGCTGGTCCGATTTGGGCACGTCGTTCCACATGGCAGCCGGAAAACGGTTCCACAGTTCGGCGTACTGCTTGCCCCACAGCCCGGTCCAGGTCATGCCACTGAGTAGCATCAGCAATAGCAGGGCCGAGCCCCAGAAGCCGCTGACCGCATGCAGGTCGCGCCACAACAAGCGCCCACGGGCCGCCAACCGTGGCCACAGCACGCCACCGCCTTTACGCCCGCGTGGCCACCACAGGTAAAGGCCCGACACCACCAGCACGATGCCCCACCCTGCTGCGAGCTCCACCAGCCGGTCACCCACGGTGCCTACCATCAGCTCGCCATGCAGGGCGCGGGCAATGGCCTGCAGGTTGCGCTTGGCATCCTGCTCGCCCAGCACCTTGCCGCTGTACGGGTTGACGAAGACGTTCAGCTCGCGCCCGTCTTCATGCACAACAAATTGTGCGCTGCGTGTGGGGGTGGGTGGCGGCAGGTACTGGCCGACATGCCCTTTGGGGTGGGCCTTGCGAACCTCGGCCAGCATCACGTCCGCACCTTGCCGGTGATGACCGGCTTCGACCACCATCAGGTCGCGGTACAGCAATGGGTCCAGTTGCGGCTTGAACAGGTAGATGATCCCGGTGATCGCCAGCAGGATCATGAACGGGGCCACGAACAGCCCCGCATAGAAATGCCAACGCCAGGCCAGGTTGTAGAATGAAACGCGTGTTCCTCTCATGGGAACCTCCCGTATGAACAGCCGTTGGGCGCAGCATTGCCGCGCCCTTTATTGTTGTCAGAAGCTGAAGTCGACCTTGGTCCAGAGCGTTCTGCCGGGTTCATTTACCGGCTGCGGGTCGCTGGCCGGGTAGCCGAAACCGGCGTTGCCGGCCAGGTTCAGGTGCTCGGCGTAGGCTTTGTTGAACAGGTTGTCCACCCCGGCGCTCAGCTTGAGGTTTTTGCTCACCTTGTAGGCACCGTTCAGCGAGAACACGCCAAAGCCTGCGCTGGTGCCATAGTCCTTGCCCACCACGTTGCCCTGGTTGCGGGCGATGCGGTTTTGCTCGTCCACCAGGCGCCAGAGGGCGCCGGCGCTCCAGGCGTCGCGGGTATAGGTGAGGCCCAGGCGGCTTTCCAGCGGTGGCATCTGCGGCAGCGCCTTGCCATCGCTGCTGTTCTTGCCCCAGGCATAGGCCAGCGTGGCGTCGGCCTTCCAGGTATCGGTCAGCTGGTACGCAGCACCCAATTCGCCGCCCATGATGCGGGCGTCGATGTTCTGCGCCTGGGAGGTGGTCATGCCCATCATGCCGGTGCGGTAGTCGAACAGAATGTAGTCGCGCACCTGCCCCACGTAGCCTGAGGCCCAGGCTTCCAGGCGCTCGCCACGGTACTGGATACCGAAGTCGAGTTGGGTAGTCTTCTCAGGCTTGATGCCGTCGAAGGCATTGACAGCGCCGGCCGGTGCCCTCTTTGGCGAGAACAGCTCCCAATAGTCAGGGAACCGCTGGGCATGGCCCAGGCCGATGTAGGCAGTTGCCGGTAGCGATGCCAGGTCGTGCTCATAGCGGACGAAACCGCTGGGCAGGGTGTCGGCACGGGTGTCGTTTTCAGTGGCACTGCCCTTGCGGAAGTCGCGAGCCGAGGCCCGGTCCAGTCGGGCACCGGTGATCACGCGGTCTTCACCGCTGACGTACCAGGTCAGCTCGCCGAAGGCCCCGTAGTTGTGGAAGTCGGCATCCTTGGTCCAGGGCTGGCCACGGTGTGCATCCACGCCCATGCCGCCACGCTTGCGGTGTTCGTTGGTCTGCGCGTCGATGCCGCTGATCAATTGCACGTCGGCCCAGCGCCAGGTGGCCTTGATGCGCGCGCCGAGGGTGCGGCGGTCAACGTTGCTGACCATGGGCATGCCCATCATGCCTTTGCCTGACGGCGTGCGCAGGCTGTAGTTGTCCATCACGTGGTCGGCGTAGTTGTAGTAGACCTGGGCTTCGACCTTGTCGAGCACCTCACCCAGGTTGGACTTTTCGAAACGCAGGCCCAGGCTTTCGCGCTTGAACTGCGAGCCGTCCATGCCACGGCCGGCATAGCGGGCCTCGCCATCACCTTTGCCAGCGGTGAGTTCCAGCAGGGTGTCGGCGTCGGGCGTCCAGCCCAGGGCGACGTCGCCGTTCCATTTGTCCCAGCGCGACGGCACGTGGTGGCCGTTGCCGTCCTTATAGTCACCGGAGCGCGACTGGTTGCCCACAAAGCGGGCATAGGCCTGGCTGTTGCCGGCAGCGGCGTCCACCACCTTGTCGAAACGGCCATTGGAGCCGGTCAACAGGCTGGCATTGACGCGACTGCCCAAGGTGCCGAACTTTTCCGGCTCGCGTTCGAACAAAATGGTACCGGCCGAGCCGCCCGGGCCCCAGATCACGCTTTGCGGGCCTTTGATCACGGTCAGGCGGTCATAGGTTTCCGGCGAGATATACGACGTAGGGGCGTCCATGCGGCTGGGGCAGGCGCCCAGCATCAGGCCGCCATTGGTGAGGATGTTCAGGCGTGAGCCGAACATGCCGCGCAATACCGGGTCGCCATTGGTGCCGCCGGCGCGTATGGCCGAGAAGCCCGGGATGGTCTTGAGGTAGTCAGCGCCGTCACTGGCGGGCACGGGCTGGCGCGGGTCCTTGGGGTTGGTGACCACGGTCAGGGGTGAACTGGGGGCCACGGCGGTGATCACCGTGGGGCTGAGCTCGGGGGCATCGATGAGGTGGCCTGCATGTGCGGGGTCGGCGGCCAGGGCCACGGGGGCCAGCAGCGAGCCGCAGAGCACGGCGATGGTCCCACGCAGGGACAGGGCAAAAACAGGGGTGCAGCCGTACATAATGATTCCAGTCGATCAGTCATAAGGGTGCGCGAAGCCTCGTGGCCTCGTACGCGAAGGGGGTCAGACGCTGATCGGGAATGGCGGGGCGCGGCTGCGCGCACCGGGGAATATAGCCTGCCGGGCATGGCCCTGGTGCGTGGTCGCCTGGGGATGGGAAGTGGGCGTAATGCCCGCAACACTGAGCGGGCTGAGGGTTTGTGGCAGTGCAGGGCAATTGAAGAGCAGGCTGCAATAGCCGCACTTCTCCCACATCACATGCAGCTGGCCGTCACTGCCCTGGCCGTGGTGGCCGTCACCATGATCGTGGGCAGCCGGCATCGGCATGTCCATGGGCATGTTCATGCTCATGGGCATGCCCGCTGAGTGGTCCATCGGCATCGACTGCGATATCAGCGGGCCGATGAAAATCATCCACATGGCGAACAGGCTCAGCCATCCGCCACCGACGCGCCTGCTATCAGGGCGGGTGGTACGGCGTGGGCTGTTGCGCGGCAGGCTCATGGCCAGTGCCTGTCAGCAGGTATCAGTGCTTGTGGGCTTCAGGCTGGCCCGCAGGGGCTTGCTGCTGCACGGCCACATCCACGGTGACGTCACCGGCCTTTTCGAAGTGCAGGGTCAGCGGGAAGCGTTTTCCGTCGGTGAGCAGGCTGCGGTCCTTGGGGTTCATCAGCATCACGTGGTAGGCACTGGGCGCGAACACCAGGTCTTGCCCTGCAGGCACCACCACGCTGGGCACCTGTTGCATCTTCATGGCACCGCTGGCGCCCATGGCGTGCTCGTGCAGTTGCGTGTCATCGCTGATGGGGCTTTCGGCGCTTAGCAGGCGGTCGTCAGCCTTGCCATTGTTGTGCACCACGAAATACGCGGCGACATTGGGCGCATTGGGGGGAAGCTGCAGCGACCAGGGGTGGGCGATGTGCAGGTCGCCCACGCTGTATTCGTGAGCATTGGCGAAAGCGGCAGGCAGCAGCAGGGCGGCCGCGACAAGGGCGTGCTTGAGCATGGTGAATCTCCGAGATGATGATGTTCAGGCGCAACGCGTGAAGCAATCAGGCCAGCGGAGAGGCACGTGGGTTTAGCGCAGGCCAGAGCTGGCGTGGCGTGGGTGTGTATTGGGCAGGGGGTGACAGCATTGCGGCCAAACCCACTGGCGGGCTGTGCAGTTGCAGGGGCGGGGTGGGCAGGGCAAGCAAAGGGGCTGCACCCGAGCAGCACCAGCAGTTCATCAGGCTGGCACTGTCGTCGCTTTGCGGGCCAAGGTCGATCTTGGCCAGGGCCTGGACATCGACGTTGGCCTTGCTGGCCATGCTGGAACAGAATGCCCCCCACAGCAGCTGCTCTGCCGGGCCCTTGGGCGCAGCAGAAGACAGCGGCATGGCCAGCAGGTTGAACAGCACTGCAAGGCAGGCTATCCAGGCAATGTGCCGACGTGGGGGCATGGAGAGATCCGGTCAGGAATCGTGGTGGCTATTGTAAGCGCGAGTATAGGCAAAAATGCCGGGGTGCGGTGACGTGACGCAGGGGCCGGGGGCTTGGCGCCCCCGGTCGCCTCACACCTTGTTGCGGCCCATCAGCCCGCGCACGGTTTCCTGCAGGTCTGCTGGCAGCACCACCACCTTGGCATTGTTGCTGCTGGCCAGGTTTTCCATGGCACCGATGTAGCGCTCGCCCAGCAGGTACATGGCCGGTACGGTCTCGTTGCCCACCGCGTCCTTCACCATCGAGATGGACCGGGCAGAAGCGTCGGCCAGGCTGATTTGCGCTTCGGCGTCCAGCCTGGCGGCCTGCAGGCGTGCTTCTGCTTCCAGAACCGCCGCCTGCTTGGCGCCTTCGGCGCGAGTGACGTCGGCCTTGCGCTCACGCTCGGCAGCCGCCTGGCGCTCCATGGCCAGCTGCATGTTCTCGGAAGGTTTGATGTCCTGGATTTCTACCGAACGAACGGTCACGCCCCAGTCCTCGGTCTGCTCCGACATGGCTTCGCGCAGGCGCGCCTTGATCTGCTCACGGCTGGACAGCGCTTCGTCCAGGTCCATGGCGCCGACGATGGCCCGCAGCGAAGTCATGGTCAGGCTGGTGACGGCAAACGCGTAGTTCTGCACCCCATAGGACGCCTTTTGCGGGTCGACGACCTTGGCGAAGCACAGCGCGTTGGCAACGATCACGGCGTTGTCGCGGGTGATGATTTCCTGCTCTTGCACATCGAGGATGATGTCCTTGGTGGGCAGGCGGTAGGCAACCACGTCCATGTACGGGATGACGACATTCAGGCCGGGCTTGAGGGTGGTGTGGTAGCGGCCGAGCCGCTCGACCACCCATTCTTCGCCCTGAGGCACGATACGCACCCCCTTGAACACGGTGATGAGTACGAACAGGGCGATGGCGCCGACGACGATGAGACTGGTCATGGTGACAAATTCCTTTTTTACGGATTCAGGCCCGGATGACCCGGGCGATATTGCCCTCGATGGCGGTAAGGCGTACCCGTTCGCCGGCGGGGATGTCGCTGTCGGCGATGCAGACCCATTCTTCGTTGCCCAGGATGGGCTTCTGGAAGCGCACCCGGCCCTTGTGGAACTCGGACACGGCGGCTGTGAGCAGCCCGACTTCACCGATCACGCTGGCGGCTGTCCAGCGCACGTCCGGTTGCTTGCGCCGGAACACCTTGAACCACAGTGCCGTGGTGGCAGAGGACAGCACGACCCACAGCAGCCCCTGCATATCCAGTTGAAGGTCGGGGAATGCCAGTGCGATCAGCGACACCAGCACGGCGCCGATGCCGAACCAGAGGATGAAGAACGTTGGCAGGACCAGCTCGAGCAATATCAGCGCGATGCCGAACACCAGCCAGATCCACCATTGCATTTCCATATGGTTAGCGCCTTCCAGAGGGGGTGCCCGAGTTTACGGCAGCAGTGCCAATCAGGCCACGTCCAAACGGTGAGAAACATCGCCCACCCCTGTAGGAGCGAGCGCAGCTCGCGATGGGCTGCACCGCAGCCCCAGCAATCCCCACCTCATCTAGGGAATCGCCGAGGAACCCGCAATCAGTCCACCCCCAACGCCGCCGCCAGCTCCGCCCCGCTATAAAACACCCGCTCCACCTCGGCCAGCACTGGCCGCTTCAGGATCAACACTGGCACACCCAGCGCCCGCGCTACCTCCAGCTTGGGCTCCGTGGCCAGGCTGCCGCTGTTCTTGCTGACCAGCACGTCGATACCCCGGCTGGTGAACAACGCCCGCTCATCCTCCAGCTGAAACGGCCCACGCGCACCTATCACTTCGCAGCGCGCGTTGCCCGGGCAGGCCTGCAGGGCGCGCAAGGTCCAGAACTGCGTCGGTGGAATCTCGTGCAGGTGTTGCAGGGGCTCACGGCCCAGGGTGAACAGGGGGCGGCTGAACGGCGTCAGCTGGGTGATCAACGCCGCCCAGCCGTCCACTTCGCGCCAGTCGTCCCCCGCCTGTGCCTGCCAGGCCGGGCGGCGCAGGGCCCAGCAGGGGACACCGGCCATGCGTGCCGCGCTGGCAGCATTGGCGCTGATCTGCGCCGCGTACGGGTGGGTGGCATCGACCAGCAGCGTAATACCGGCTTCACGTAGGTAGCTGGCCAGCCCCGACGCACCGCCAAACCCACCCACCCGCACTTGGCAGTGCAGGTCGTCGGGCACACGGCCGATGCCGGCCAGGCTGTAGACGTGCTGCGGCCCCAACAGCCGGGCGATGGCCAGGGCCTCGGTGATGCCGCCGAGCAACAGGATGCGCTGGCTCATTGGGCACCTGCCCGGCCGACGATGCCACCCTGGCGATCAATGGCAACCACCTCTACCTGGACCTGGGCCGGTACCACGCTGCGGGCAAAAGCCAGCGCGTGGGCGCATACCGCATCGCCCAGTGGCACGCCTGCCGCATGGGCCATTGCCAGCGCCTGCTGGCTGGTGTTGGCGGCGATGATGGCGGCCTGCAGCGCAGGGGCGGCGCCCACTGCCGCTGCCCAGCCGGCCAACTGCGGTAGGTCGATGCTGGAATGGCGGCTGTGCAAGTCCATGTGCCCAGCGGCCAGCTTGCTGACCTTGCCGAACCCCCCGCACAGGGTCAGGCGTGGCACCGGTACCTTGCGCAGGTGCTTGAGCACCGCGCCAACGAAGTCGCCCATCTCGATCAGGGCGATTTCCGGCAGCCCGTACACCCGGCGCATGGTGTCCTCGCTGGCGTTGCCGGTGCACGCAGCAATATGGGTATAGCCATTGGTGTGGGCCACATCGATACCTTGGTGAATGGAGGCGATGTACGCTGCGCACGAGAAGGGGCGCACGATGCCGCTGGTGCCCAGGATGGACAAGCCACCCAGGATGCCCAGGCGCGGGTTCATGGTTTTCAGGGCCAACTGCTCGCCCCCCTGCACGTTCACCGTCACCTCGAAACCGCCCGCATAGCCGCATTCGGCACCTAGAGCGTGCAGGTGCTCGGTGATCATGCGCCGGGGCACCGGGTTGATGGCCGGCTCGCCCACCGCCAGCACCAGGCCCGGGCGGGTGACGGTGCCTACACCGGTACCGGCGACGAAGCGTGTGCCTGGCTCGGTCAGCAACCGCACCTGGCTGTAGAGCAGGGCGCCGTGGGTCACGTCTGGGTCGTCGCCTGCGTCTTTGAGCGTGCCGGCCTCCGCGCTGCCGTCGGCCAGGCGGCAGAACTCCAGGCGCATCTGCACCACCTTGCCCTTGGGCAGGGTGATGCTGACCGCATCGCTGGCCACCCCTGTCAGCAGCAGGCGGGCGGCCGCCAGGCTGGTGGCGGTGGCGCAGCTGCCAGTGGTGAGGCCGCTGCGCAGGGGCGCAGGCTGCTCGCGGGTCTCTTCACGCATCAACAGGTTTTACCGCTTCGAGCAGGGTGATGGGCAGCGCCTGACGCCACGTGTCGAATGCCCCCAGCGGCTGCGCGTGGGCCACATGGATGCGGGTCAGCTCGCCACCGTGCTGTTCGCGAAAATGCGCAAGGGCCAGCTCGCTTTGCAACGTCACCGCATTGGTCACCAGCCGCCCCCCAGGGCGCAGGCTTGCCCAGCACTGGGCCAGCACCCCTTCACGGGTGACGCCGCCGCCAATGAAGATGGCATCGGGTTGCTCCAGCCCTTGCAACGCTGCTGGCGCCTTGCCGCGCACCAGTTGCAGGCCTGGCACACCCAACGCATCGCGGTTGTGCTCGATCAGGCCCTGGCGGCCTTCGTCAGCCTCGATGGCCAGGGCCCGGCAGGCCGGGTGCGCGCGCATCCATTCGATGCCGATCGAGCCGCAACCTGCGCCCACGTCCCACAGCAGCTCGCCGGGTTGCGGTGCCAGGCGGGCGAGGGTGATGGCCCGCACGTCGCGCTTGGTCAGTTGCCCGTCGTGGCGGTAGGCGGCATCGGGCAGCCCGGCCAGGCGGTGTAGCTGTGGGGTACCGGGGCTGGCGATGCACTCGACAGCCACCAGGTTCAACCCGGCAGTCGCCGGGTGAGGCCAGCCCTGGGCGCTGCCTTCCAACCTGCGCTCGGCGTCGCCGCCCAGGTGTTCAAACACCCATAGCCGGCTGGGGCCGAAACCCCGCTCGCACAGCAGTGCGGCGATGGCGGCCGGGCTTTCGCCGTCGTTGCTCAAGACCAACAGCCGGGTGCCGCTGTGCAGATGGGCACTGAGCGCAGCCAGCGGCCTCGCCACCAGTGACACCACCTGCACCTCCTGCAGCGGCCAACCCAGGCGGGCGGCGGCCAGGGCGCAGGAGGAGGGCATCGACAGCACGTGCATTTCGCCCGGCTGCACCTGGCGTGCCAGGCTGGCACCCACGCCGTAGAACATGGGGTCGCCACTGGCCAGCACGCAGACCTGCTCGCCACGCAGCGCCAGCACCGGCGCCAGCGAGAACGGGCTTGGCCAGCCCAGCCGCTCGCCTGCCACACAGCGGGGCAGCAGGGCCAGCTGGCGCGGGCTGCCGAAGATGCGCGCGGCGCCCAGCAGGGCGCGCCGGGCCTGCTTGCCAAGGCCAGTGAAGCCGTCTTCGCCGATGCCTACTACTGTCAGCCAGGGTGCCATGTGTTTCATTCCGCCATTGTTGAGGCTGCTGCTCGCCCCTGTGGGAGCGGTTTTACCCGCGAAGGGGGCGGGGTTTTCCAACCCAGTGCCAAGGGTGCTCGACCACCGGCTTTTCATGCCGGCAGACAAAGCAGGCATAATACCGCGCCTTCTACACTCAAGCGCAGTTTCACGGATTGCCGGACACCCCTTTGATGCAGGCTCGAACCCCACACCCTTCGCCCCGCCCCTCGGCCTGCCCGGGGCTGTGGCGTATCGTCAGTGCGCTGGATGGCGGCATCTGCCGCGTCAAACTGCCTGGCGGGCTACTGCTGGCCGACCAGGCCGACGCCGTGGCCGCTGCGGCTGAACGCTTTGCGGGCGGGGTGATCGAGGCCACCAATCGGGGCAACCTGCAGATCCGTGGTGTAGGCAGCGATCACCAGGGCCTGGTGCAGGCCCTGCTCGCCGCGGGCCTGGGCCCGCGCGAGGCAGCCGGTGACGATGTGCGCAACCTGATGCTCAGCCCCTTGGCCGGCCATGACCCGGCTATGCTGCTTGATGCCCGGCCGCTGGCCGGGCAGATCCTCGACCTGCTCGAAGGCACCCCGCGTTATCACCAGTTATCGGCCAAATTTGCCGTGCAACTGGACGCGGGTGAGCGCCTGGCCATGCTTGAACACCCCCATGACCTGTGGCTGTCTGCCCTGCGCGTGGAGGGGCAAACCTGGCTGGCGTTCGGCCTGGCGAGCTGCCCGGCTGATGGCCAGGTGCTTGGCGCGGTGCCGGTGGCGAATGGCCTGGCATTGGTACGTGGGGTGCTGGAGCGTTTTCTGGACCTGGCGACACCGGCGCAGACGCGCATGCGCCACCTGCTGGGCGAGTGCCCACCTGCGGCGTTCGTCGACGGGCTTGGCCTGCCCATCCGCCGCGATGCTGCCGTGCTCGGCTGGCGCCGCCAGCCCTGCCAGGTGTCGTGGCTGGGGCTGCTGCCCCAGGCGCAGGGGCTGGCATTGGGTGTAGCCCCGCCCCAGGGCCGCCTGACGCCGGCCATGCTGCGTGCAGCGGCCCAGGTGGCGCGCCAGCAGGGTGATGGCAGCCTGCGCATGAGCCCCTGGCAAAGCCTGGTGCTGACCAACCTCGACGCCAACGGCCACGAGCAGGCCCAGGCCACCCTGGCAGCGGCCGGCCTGAT
Source organism: Pseudomonas sp. NBRC 111119 (assembly GCF_001320125.1). Taxonomy (NCBI): domain Bacteria; kingdom Pseudomonadati; phylum Pseudomonadota; class Gammaproteobacteria; order Pseudomonadales; family Pseudomonadaceae; genus Pseudomonas; species Pseudomonas sp. NBRC 111119. The sequence continues at coordinate 186,395 of NZ_BCAV01000020.1, read as the reverse complement.
GTGCGACGGCCAGCAACCGCTGGCGCGCATCAGTGCCTGTACCGGCGCCAGCGGCTGCGCCAAAGCCAAGGCCGAAACCAAGGCAGATGCCGTGGCCCTGGCTGCCTTGCTGGGCCCGGGCGCCCCGGGCAGCGTGCACCTCACTGGCTGCGTGCGTTCCTGCGCGGTGGCCCACGTTGCCCCGGTCACCTTGCTGGCGCGTGCCCCTGGCCGCTACGACCTGTACCTGCGCAACCCCCGCCAACCGGGGTTTGGCGCCTTGCGCGCCACCGACATTACCTTGAATGAAGCAGGCGCTATGCTCGCCCTGCCGACGGAGCACCTTGATGATTGACTACATCCGCGATGGTCAGGAGATCTATCGCAATTCCTTCCGGATCATCCGTGAGGAAGCACGGCTGGAGCGGATCCCCGCTGACCTCGAAAAGCTCGCTGTACGGGTGATCCATGCCTGCGGCATGGTCGACGCCATCGACGGCCTGCAATTTTCCGAAGGCGCAGGCCAGGCGGGGCGCCAGGCGCTGCTGGGCGGTGCACCGATCCTCTGTGATGCGCACATGGTGGCTGAAGGCATTACCCGGGCGCGCCTGCCAGCCAACAACCCGGTCATCTGCACCCTGCGCGACCCCAGCGTTCCAGCGCTGGCCAAGGAAGCCGGCAATACCCGTTCGGCCGTCGCCCTGGAACTGTGGCGGCCGCACCTGGAAGGCAGTGTGGTGGTGATTGGCAATGCCCCCACTGCGCTGTTCTATTTGCTGGAAATGCTCGACGCCGGCGCCCCGCGCCCGGCGCTGATCCTGGGCTTCCCGGTAGGCTTCGTGGGCGCCGCTGAATCCAAGGCAATGCTCGCCGCCGACAGCCGCGGCGTTCCGTTCGTGATCATGCAAGGCCGCCTGGGGGGCAGTGCGATGGCCGCTGCTGCCGTCAACGCCCTGGCCACGGAGGTGGAATGATGGCCCCGCGTGGAAGGCTGATCGGCCTGGGTGTAGGCCCTGGTGACCCCGAGCTGATCACCCTCAAGGCCCTGCGTTTGCTGCGTGAGTCCCCAGTGGTGGGTTATTTCGTGGCCAAGGGCAAGCGCGGCAACGCTTTCGGCATCATCGAAGCGCACCTGCAGGCCGAGCAGACGCTGCTGCCACTGGTTTACCCGGTGACCACCGAGGTGCTGCCTGCCCCCCTGTCCTACGAGCAGGTGATCAGCGACTTCTACGACGAAGCCAGCGTGCAGGTTGCCGAGCACCTGGATGCCGGGCGCGACGTGGCGGTCATTTGCGAGGGCGACCCGTTCTTCTACGGCTCCTACATGTACCTGCACGACCGGCTGGCCCAGCGCTATGAAGCCGAGGTAGTGCCGGGCGTGTGCTCCATGCTCGGTGGCGCGTCGGTGCTGGGCGCGCCGCTGGTGTATCGCAACCAGAGTTTGTCTGTGCTCTCTGGCGTGTTGCCGGCAGAAGAGCTCAAGCGCCGCCTGGCCGACGCCGACGCGGCGGTGATCATGAAGCTTGGCCGCAACTTCCCCAAGGTGCGCCAGGTACTCGCCGAGCTTGGCCTGGACCGCCGTGCGCTGTACGTGGAACGGGCGACCATGGCCAACCAGAAGATCGTGCCGCTGGACGCCGTCGACCCGCAATCGTCGCCGTATTTCTCGCTGATTATCGTGCCGGGTGAAAAATGGCAGGGGTGAACATGCACAGGGCGCCGGCCATCGTCGTACTGGGGCCGGGCAGTCTGGCCACGGCGCAGCGCATTCAGCAGCGCTACCCCCAGGCGCGTATCCACGGCCTGGCCGGCCGCGTGCAGGGCGCGGATGCGTACTACACCGCGTTCGGCGATACCTTGCGTGGCCTGTATGAAGACGGCACGCCCCTCATTGCCCTGTGCGCTGCGGGTATCGTGATTCGCAGCCTTGCCTGCGTACTTGGCGACAAGGACGACGAGCCGCCGGTGCTGGCCGTCGCCGAAGACGGTAGCGCCGTGGTGCCGTTGCTCGGGGGCCTGGCCGGGGTAAACCGGATGGCCCGCGAAATCGCCGAACAGTTGGGTGCCACACCGGCCATCACCACCAGCGGCGAGCTGCGCTTCGGTACCTGCCTGCTGAACCCGCCCGCGGGCTATGCACTGGCTGACCTGGAGCAGGGCAAGCGCTTTGTTTCCGACCTGCTGGCCGGCGAGCCCGTGCGCATAGCTGGCGAGGCGCCATGGTTGATGCAGGCGCAGTTACCGGCCAGTGACGCGGCCACCCGCACCATTCATGTGGGCTGCGAAGCACGCCCGGCCAGCCGCGATGAACTGCTCATCCACCCGCGCTCGGTGGTGGCAGGCGTTGCCGGTGGCCGCTTGGCCAACCTGCCGGAAGCGTTGCAGCAGGCGGGCATCGCGCCGCTTTCGCTGGCCTGTGTGCTGGCCGACGAGCAGGCCATGGCCGATGCCGATTTGCATCAAGCCGCACAGGCGCTTGGCGTGGCCCTGCGGTTCGCGCCAAGCCCAGCAGGGCTGGCGAGTATGGTTGCAGCTGCCGTGCCCGGTGCCCGGCTGATCGAACAACCGGGCCTGGTGATCGGTGTGGCGTCAGCGCCGGTCGATGTCGCCGGGGTGGGGCGCCGGCGCGGCCGGCTGGCGGTGATCGGCCTGGGCCCCGGGGCAGCCGAGCTGATGGTGCCGGCAGTCAAGGCCGAGCTGGCACAGGCCGAGGATGTGCTGGGGTATGAGACCTATGTGCGCATGGCCGGCCCGTTCCGCGACGACCAAGTGGTGCACTGCACCGACAACCGTGAAGAAATGCAGCGTGCCCGCCATGCCTTCCGGCTGGCCGCCGAAGGCCGCTCGGTGGTGGTGGTGTCGTCAGGCGACCCCGGCGTGTTCGCCATGGCGGCTGCTGTGCTCGAAGCACTGCACGCCTCCGACGACCCTGCGTGGCACCGGGTTGACTTGCAGATGCTGCCCGGCGTTTCGGCATGCCTCGCCACCGCCGCACAGGCCGGCGCGCCGTTGGGGCACGACTTCTGTGTGATGTCGCTATCGGACAACCTCAAGCCGTGGTCGATCATCGAGAAACGCCTCGACCTGGCTGCCCAGGCGGACCTGGTGCTGGCGTTCTACAACCCCATTTCCAAAGCCCGCCCTCATCAGCTGGGCACCGCCCTGGAAGTGGTGCGTCGCCATCGCGAAGGGCGCACGCCTGTAGTCCTTGGCCGTGATATCGGTAGGCCGGGGCAGACACTGCGGGTAGTCACCCTGGACGAGCTGGTGCCCGAAATGGTCGATATGCGCACCATGGTACTGGTTGGCTCGTCGACCACCTGCGTATTCCCGAGGGCTGCGGGCGGGGTCTGGGCCTATACCCCGCGCTGGTACCCCGGCGCCAGCTAGCTGCTCTGGAAACCCTTCAGCGCGCCGCCTTGCCGGCGTGCTGGATAAGGTGATTGCCCCTGATCTCAGGGGTAATCACCAAGGAGTTTGCAGATGTCCGATGCAACACAAGTCACAACCAACGATTCCGCCATCCTGGTCGAAGGCAACCTGCTGGCCTGCGGCGCAGGCATGTCCACGCAAAGCCGCCACGATGTGAAGAACGCCTTTCACTTCGCCACCCTGGTAGCTGATAAGGCCTTCGATGCGGAAAAACAGTCGCGCGAGTGGTACGACAAATTCGTCGACGTGATGCGCGACCTGGGCTTTACCATCCCCAAGCGCAGTTTTGAGCTGGAAACCTCGGCAGAGCTGTCGGTGACCGTGGGTGCAGTCGCCATCCGCGCCATCGGCGTGGCAGGCAATGCCATCCTCGGCGGCACCAAGCTGGGCGGCCTGGCCAAGCTGGCGTTCGACAAGCTCACCACCGTGCAGGATGACGCCAAGGTGGTCGACCATAAACGCCAGAACAAGGCCCGCGGCATGGTCGGCATGGCCGCCTGTATCGAAACCGCCAACAACGATGTGGTGATGGTGGTCAGTTGCGTCCAGGCCTCGGCACCCAAGCTGGACGATGACGTGCTGGGCATTCAGTGGAAGCTGGACAAGACCCATTACTACGCAGGCACCGCAGTGCTCACGCTGAACAACTTCGTCTACGACAAAGTGCGCGAAACCGTGGAAAACAAGCTCGGCGTGCGCAGCGTCGAGAACGTGCTGCAGTACGACATCTGATCGCCGGGCGGCGCTGTGACGGCGCCGCCTTTCCTGGGTTTACCGAAGAGACAACACCATGGATAAAGCAGACGAGCAGCTCATGCTGATCGGCGGCACGGCGCTGTTGTATGCACCGGCCGGGGCCGGGGTTGAGCGCCAGGCCGCCTTCGACTCGATACTGTACGCGCAGCTGGTTGCGAACAAGGAGGCAGGCTCGCGGTTTGCCGACCATGACGCCTGGTACGACGCCTACCGGGCGGCCCTGCGCCGGCTGGGCTGGATCAAGCTGGCCAGCACTTACGATCAGAGGCAGTTGGGGCAGCCGACCCGTAGCACGCGGCTGCAGCCCCTGGACGCCTGGCTCAAGGTGCGCTCGATTCAACAGCAAGCCGTATTGGCAGCCTTCGCTGCGGGTTTAGGCCAGTCAGCGGACGGGGTGGCGCATCTGAAGAAATTCTGCGTACAGGACCAGGCCGGTGGTTCGCAGGTGGTCATTGAGCTCGGGCTGCTCAAACCAGGCCCGGTGCTGGACCTGTGCAGCATTACCCTGCACACCGAAACGCCGCTCTCGGGCCTGTCGCTGGCACAGTTGCTGAGCGATCAGGTACTCAAGGGCGAGGCCGCGTTCAATGGCATTTCCCTGGCCCTGGACAACAAGCGTTTCCAGCACCAGCGCGAGGCGCTGCATGCCTTGATGCAAACCAAGGATGGCCAGGGCGAGTACCGCTTCGATCCTCACACACCGCAGACAGGAGCCGGCCATGAGTGAAGCAGCAGCTGCCGTGATTGGCGCGGGTGTCGTGTCGTTTCTGGACGGCGTGCCCGCCGCGCACAAGTACAAGGTGAAACTGGCATTGGCGCTGGCCGAGCGCGCGACCGAAGCGGCTCACCGGGAGGGCCTGGTGCAGGACTGGTTCGCCTATTACCGCAACCAACTGAAGTTCATGGGCTGGGATGCGCTGTCGCCCGAGCAGGTGCACTGGCCCGATCAACAGCGCACCAGGCAGGTGGACCAGGTGCTGGAAACCATTGCTGCAACCGCGGGTGAGCATTTCGCCACGGCCACGGGCATGGCCTTGCACAAGTTGGTGGCCAACCTCTCGGTGTTGCAGAAGCTGGAGCACTACGCACTGGAGCGTCAGCATTTCCAGCTGCTGCCGTGTGCGCCGGCCGGCGCCAACCGCGTTGATATGGTGGTTTACCACGAAACGGATGTGCGCTCGGCATTCAGCGCAGGGTTCATCAACCGCAAGCGCAGCCACACGCACGTGCGGGCGGAACTGGTGCGTTTCAACCTGCTGGCGTTCGAGCACAGCTTTCTACCGAAAGTGCAGGACCGCGTTGTGCAGCTGAGCCTGCAGCGTGTGCTTGACTACGCCTTTTGATACCCGGGCCACCTGCGGGGCCGGGCATGGCCTCGCAGGTCAGCGCGGCGGTGCAGGGTCGGTTTCGGCATCCCGGTGTCTGGCCCAGTACTGCACCACTTCGCGCAGCTGTGAGAGCTCCACCGGCTTGGCCATGTGCCCGTCCATGCCCGCCAGTTTCGCACGTTCCTTGTGCTCGGCGAGAATGTGCGCAGTCAGTGCCACCACCGGGGTGCGTGGGCGCTGGTGGGCGGCTTCCCACTCACGCAACAGCTGAGTGGCGGAAAAACCATCCAGCACCGGCATTTCGCAGTCCATCAGCACCAGGTCGTAGCGCTTGGCCTTCATCGCCTGCAGGGCCTCTTCGCCGTTGGCGGCGGTGTCTGGCTCCAGGTTCAGCTTACCAAGCATGCCGCGAATCACCTTGGTGGAAATGCTGTTGTCTTCGGCCACCAGCACCCGGAAATCACCGGGAAGCTCCAGCGCCTGGGGCTTGCCCAGCGCGGTAACGGACGACAGCTGGTCGCGGCCGCGCTGGGCTAGCTCTTCGGCCAGTGTCGTCTTGAGCGTGTAGCCGGCCACTGGCTTGGCGAGGATCCGCTTGACCCCGGCATTGCGCGCGATGATCTTGCTGGGCGCGTTGCTGATGCCGGTAAGCATGACCACCAGAATGTCGTGGTTCAGGCTGGGGTCTTCCTTGATCTTGGCCGCCAGCTGCATGCCGGTCATGCCCGGCATGTTCTGGTCCAGCAACACCGCGTCGAAGTAGTCGCGCAAGTGGGCCTTGGTGCGCAGCAGTGCCAGGGCCTCCTTGCCGGAAGGCACTGCGCTTACGTTCATGCCCCAGGCGCTGCATTGCTGCACCAGCACCTTGCGGCAGGTGTCGTTGTCGTCCACCACCAGCACCCGGGCATCGCGCAGCGGGCCGTCAAGGTCTGCCGGGGGCTGCTCCAGGGCGGAAGGATCCAGCGGCAGGGTCAGCCACAGGGTGTTGCCGGTGCCGGTGCTGCTCTTGATGCCGAATTCACCCTGCATCAGCCCAATCAACTGCTTGGCGATCATCAGCCCAAGGTGGCCGCCCAGCTTGTTGCTGGACAGAAAATGATGGCTGTGCAACTTGGCCTGCAGCAGGGCTTCGCGCTCGGCAGCGGGCAGAGGCTCGCCGCTGTCCTGCACGGCGATGCGCAGGCGCGGTACTTCGCCGCGCTGGTCCAGGGCCACTACCAGCAGAATCTCGCCCTGGTCGGTGTTTTTGAGTGCGTTTTCCAGCAGGCTCGACAATGCCTGGCGCAGGCGCGTCGGGTCGCCACTGATCACCCGCGGGACCTGCGGCTGGGTGAAGCTGATCAGCTCGATATTCTGCTGCTCGGCCTTAGCCCGGAAGATATTCAGGCAGTCTTCGATCAGCGCGTTGAGGTCGAACTGCACATCATCCAGCTCGATCTGCCTGGATTCGAGCTTGGAGATGTCGAGGATCTCGTTGATCAGGGTGAGCAGTTCGTTACCGGCGCTGTGAATGGTCTGCACGTAGTCGCGCTGCTTCACCGACAGCGGCGTGCCCAGCAGCAGTTCGGTCATGCCCAGCACGCCGTTCATGGGGGTGCGGATCTCGTGGCTGATCTTGGCCAGGAATTCGGCCTTGGCATTGATTTCGGCATCGCTGGCGGCCAAGGCACGGCTGGCACTGAAGCGCTCTTCGTTCATGCGCCGCAGGCGGTCGCTGACGGCCAGGTTGAGCAGCAGCCCGCTGGCCACGGCCAGCCCCAGCAGAATGCACAGCAGCCAGGGTGTCGAGGTGCGTGTCAGCCCCAGCAACGCAGGCAGCAGTACCAGGCCACCGACGTTGAACACGATCATGGCGACGCTGAACAGCCGGGCAGGCGCATAGCCCTTGTACCAGTAGTAGCTGCTGACCAGCAGCATGGTGACGCTGCCCAAAGCCATCAGGGCATACGTCATCAGGTTCAGCGGCAAGGTATCGACGAACAGCAGGATCAAGCCGCTGAGCGCCACGACCAGCATTTCGCCATTCAACAGCTTGTTCAGGCGCGCCGAGTGGAAGGGGTAGAAGAACCGCTGAGTGAAATACAACCCCGCCAGGCCCGCCAGCACCAGCGTGAGGTAGGCCGCAGGGGTTTGTGCACTGTGCCACACGTGCCACCAGGGGCCGCTGAGGTTGAGCAGGATCAAACCGCTGAGCAGCATCAGGCTGTGGTAGAGCGCCAGCACCAGCGTGGTGCTCGAGCGGCTGTAGATGAAGCGGATGAGGTTGTGCAGGATCAGCATCACTAGCCCACCAAACAGCATGCCGAACAGCAGCGGCTGGTGCTGGCTGGCAGCCGCCTCGGCGGCGGGTTCCAGGCTGATGGCAGGGCGCAGCTGGTGTTCCGACACCAGCCGCAGGTAGATGTCCAGGGGTTGCGTGCTGTTGGGCAGGGGCAGTACGTGATCGCTGCCCCGCAGGGTGGGTTGTGCCGTACCCGCGTGGCGGCCGTGATGCAGCTGGCGCAACAGCTTGTCGCCCTGCAGGGCGTACAGGTCGAGGCCGGAAAGGTCCGGGGCGAATACCCGCAGCAGCTGTTCCTGAGTGCCGGGTTCCAGGCGGTAGTGCAACCACAGCGCCTGGTCGGCGGGGGCCGCATCCAGTTCGTCGAGCTCAAGGGGGCTGAACTGGTTGCGATAGCGTTCGGAGCGCACGTCGCTCAGTTGCAGGTTGGCATGTTCGTCGAGCAGCAGCGCCCACCCGCCATCATGCTCCGCCATGGCCGGTAGCACGCACAGCAGGGACAGCAAACTGATGAACAACGCTGAGGCAATCCGGAGCCGGCGCACTACGAAATCCCTTCTTAGCCGATGTGCGGGGTGATAACTATGCGCGGCGCGCCAAGCCAATGGCAAGGCCCGGCTGGGCCCTGCCGACGGGGCGGCTGCCGTGCGCCCGGGCCTGGCACTGCCCGGGCGCAACAGCGCAGCGATGCGGCTTAGTGCTGCTCGCCACGCTCACGGGCAATGGCCCGGTAACCGATGTCGGTACGGTAGAAGCTGCCGTCCCACTTCACCTGCTCAGCCAGGCGGTAGGCCTGCTGCTGGGCGGCCTGCACCGTGTCACCCATGGCGGTGGCACACAGTACGCGACCACCGGCAGTGACCACTTGGCCATCCCTGAGCGTGGTGCCTGCATGGAACACCTTGCCTTGCAGCTTGGCCGCTGCGTCCAGGCCGCTGATGGCCGCGCCTTTGGCGTAGTCGCCCGGGTAACCCCCGGCAGCCAGCACCACGCCCAGGCTCGGGCGTGGGTCCCACTGGGCCTCGACCTTGTCCAGCGCCTTGGCGAAGGCGGCTTCGATCAGCAACACCAGGCTCGATTCCAGGCGCAGCATGACGGGTTGGGTTTCTGGGTCGCCGAAGCGGCAGTTGAACTCGATGACCTTGGGGTTGCCCGCTTTGTCGATCATCAGGCCGGCATACAGGAAACCGGTATACACGTTGCCTTCTTCGGCCATGCCGCGCACGGTCGGCCAGATGACCTGGTCCATCACGCGCTGGTGCACGTCGGCGGTCACCACAGGGGCAGGGGAGTAGGCACCCATGCCGCCGGTGTTCGGGCCGGTGTCCTGGTCGCCGACACGTTTGTGGTCCTGGCTGGTGGCCATGGGCAGCACGTTGTGGCCGTCGACCATCACGATGAAGCTGGCTTCCTCACCGTCGAGGAACTCTTCGATCACCACGCGCGAACCGGCTTCGCCGAAGGCATTGCCTGCGAGCATGTCACGCACGGCCTCTTCGGCTTCCTGCAGGGTCATGGCGACGATCACGCCTTTGCCCGCTGCCAGGCCGTCGGCCTTGATCACGATCGGTGCGCCTTTTTCCTGCAGATAGGCCAGGGCCGGCTCGATCTCGGTGAAGTTCTGGTAGTCGGCGGTCGGGATCTTGTGGCGCGCCAGGAAGTCCTTGGTGAATGCCTTGGAGCCTTCCAGCTGGGCCGCGCCCTTGGTTGGGCCAAAGCAGTCCAGACCGCGGCTGCGGAACAGGTCCACCACGCCGATCACCAGAGGGGCTTCGGGGCCGACGATAGTCAGGTCGACATTCTTTTCTGCGAAGTCGGCCAGTTGCTCAAGGGCGCACACGTCGATGGCAACGTTTTCGCACTTGGCTTCAATGGCGGTGCCAGCGTTACCCGGGGCAACGAAGACCTTCTCGACGCGTGGGTCCTGGGCGACTTTCCAGGCCAGGGCGTGCTCACGGCCGCCGCTGCCAATGATCAAAACTTTCATGTCAAAACCTCGAAATCTGTCGAACGAGAGGCTTTGCCTCTCGCTATACGAGGTCGCAATGAAGCAGGTAGATGCAAGGCGGGGCCGGTTCCGATGAGCGGAGTTGCCTTCTGGCAATGAGCATCAGCGGAACCGGCCCCAACGCAGCAGATGCCTGCTTCAGTGCGGCCGATTGCCGTAAATCAGTGGCGGAAGTGGCGCATTCCGGTGAACACCATGGCAATGCCGGCTTCATCAGCGGCAGCAATCACCTCGGCATCACGCATCGAGCCACCTGGCTGGATCACGGCGCTGATACCCACTTTAGCGGCATTGTCGATGCCATCACGGAACGGGAAGAACGCGTCCGATGCCATGACTGCGCCTTGCACCTGCAGGCCAGCATGCTCAGCCTTGATGGCAGCAATGCGCGCGGAGTTGACGCGGCTCATCTGGCCGGCACCCACGCCGATGGTCTGGCGCTGCTTGGCGTACACAATGGCGTTGGACTTGACGAACTTGGCCACTTTCCAGGCAAACACCAGATCGTGGATTTCCTGTTCGGTCGGTGCGCGCTTGGTGACGATCTTCAGGTCATCGGCGCCGATCATGCCGATATCGCGGCTTTGTACCAGCAGGCCGCCGTTGACACGCTTGAAGTCCCAGCCGGCAGCACGCTCGGCTGGCCACTCGCCGCATTCCAGCAGGCGAACGTTCTGCTTGGCCGCCACCACGTCGCGGGCAGCCTGGGAGATTTTCGGTGCGATGATCACTTCGACGAACTGGCGCTCGACGATGGCCTTGGCGGTTTCGCCATCCAGCTCGCGGTTGAAGGCGATGATGCCGCCGAACGCCGACTCGGTGTCGGTGGCGTAGGCCAGCTCGTACGCCTGGCGGATGCCGCCTTCGTCTTCAGGCACCACGGCCACGCCGCACGGGTTGGCGTGCTTGACGATGACGCAGGCCGGTTTGACGAAGCTCTTCACGCATTCCAGCGCAGCGTCGGTGTCAGCCACGTTGTTGAACGACAGTTCCTTGCCCTGCAGCTGCACGGCGGTGGAGATGCTGGCTTCGCCTTTGTTGGCTTCTACGTAGAACGCCGCGCTCTGGTGCGGGTTCTCGCCGTAGCGCATCTCCTGGGCCTTGACGAACTGGCTGTTGAAGGTGCGCGGGAATTCGCTGCGCGCTTCGGTGCTCAGGGTGTCCTTGGCCTGGTCGATGGTGCCCATGTAGTTGGCGATCATGCCGTCGTAGGCGGCAGTGTGCTCGAAGGCCTTGAGCATCAGGTCGAAGCGCTGGGCGTAGGTCAGGCCACCCGTCTTGAGGCCTTCGAGAACGCTGGCGTAGTCGCCGGCATTGACCACGATGGCAACGTCCTTGTGGTTCTTGGCTGCCGAACGGACCATGGTCGGGCCGCCGATGTCGATGTTCTCGATGGCGGTCGGCAGGTCACAGCCAGGCTTGGCGATGGTGGCTTCGAACGGGTAGAGGTTGACGGCGACCAGGTCGATCGGCTTGATCCCGTGCTCGTTCATGATGGCGTCATCGGTGCCGCGACGGCCCAGGATGCCACCGTGAATTTTCGGGTGCAGGGTTTTCACCCGGCCATCCATCATTTCGGCGAAGCCGGTGTAGTCAGCCACTTCCACCGCGTTGACACCGTTGTCCTTGAGCAGCTTGTAGGTGCCGCCGGTGGACAGGATCTCGACACCGAGCTGTTGCAGCTCACGGGCGAATTCGAGGATACCGGTCTTGTCGGAGACGCTGATCAGGGCGCGGCGGACTGGCAGGCGGGTAGTCTGGTCGGTCATTTCGGGTTCCAAATAACGCGGTGGAGTCAGCAAAAAAGGCGTCTCTGTGAAGAGCCGCCTTTTCTGATTGGGATTCTGGCTTACAGCAAGTCGTACTGCTTGAGCTTCTTGCGCAGGGTGCCTCGGTTGAGCCCGAGCATCTCGCTGGCTTTGGTCTGGTTGCCCTTGACGTAGCTCATGACACTTTCGAGCAGGGGCGCCTCGACTTCGGAGAGCACCAGGTTGTACACGTCTGTGACGGTCGCGCCTTCCAGGTGGGCGAAGTAGTTGTGCAGCGCCTTCTCGACGCTGTCGCGAAGGGTCTGGCCCTCTTCGCTCGGCGTGTTCAGGTGCTGTTTCAGGTTGGCGTTGTCGCTCACGGGCGTTGTTCCACTCACAAAAGTCTCGGTCATCATCGTCATGCGGCCACCCCTTGTCCGTCCTCTGTCTCAAGGCTCTGTCGACGTTCGCTGAAATACGCGCGAACGTTGGCGCACTGCGCTTGTGTGTCTTCCAAAGCGTTGAACCGGGAGCGAAACTCCTTGCCGCCGGGTCGTGTTGCCAGGTACCAGCCTACGTGCTTGCGGGCGATACGCACGCCCATCACATCGCCATAGAAGGCATGCAGCGCAGCCAGGTGCTCCAGCAGGATGCGTTCCACTTCGTCCAGTTGCGGCGCTGGCAGGTGTTGCCCAGTGCGCAGGTAATGCTCGACCTCACGGAATATCCAGGGCCGCCCCTGGGCAGCCCGGCCAATCAGCAAGCCGTCAACCCCCGTGGCGTCCAACACTGCCCGGGCCTTTTCTGGCGAAGTGATATCGCCGTTGGCGAAGACCGGGATCGATACCGCCTGCTTGATGGCAGCGATGGTGTCGTATTCGGCTTCACCGGTGTACAGGTCGGCGCGTGTGCGGCCATGTACCGCAAGCGCCTGGATGCCAGCCTGTTCGGCAATTCTTGCCACGTTCAGGCCGTTCTTGTTCGCCCGGTCCCAACCGGTGCGGATCTTCAGGGTCACCGGAACATCCACCGCGGCGACTACCGCGTGCAGAATGTCGCTGACCAGTGCCTCATCTCTCAATAAAGCAGAGCCTGCAGCTTTGTTGCAGACTTTTTTCGCCGGGCAGCCCATGTTGATATCGATGATCTGCGCACCCGCCGCCACGTTGGCCTGGGCAGCTGCGGCCATCATCTGCGCATCACCCCCGGCGATCTGCACCGAACGGGGCTCGGGATCGCCTTCATGGATGCGGCGCAGGCTCGACTTGCGGCTGTTCCACAACGACATGTCGCTGGACACCATTTCTGACACCACCATGCCTGCGCCCATGCGCTGGCAAAGTGTTCGGAAAGGCTGGTCCGTGACCCCGGCCATGGGCGCGAGGATCAGGTTGTTGCGCAGTGTATATGGGCCGATGCGTACCGCCGACATAGGTGATCCCTGTTGTGGGGCCGAATCTTGGAGTTCGAAAAAGGGTTGGCATGATACCCGCTCTCGATGACTGGATAAAGATGGATTTGGATAAAATCTGAGCAGTTCTCGGCCTCCGGCCTCGAGCTGCAAGTTGCAAGCGGCAAGCTGCAAGACAGAGGCCCGAACCGCAGCTGCCTTTATCTTGCCGCTTGAAGCTTGCAGCTTGCAGCTTACTCCGGGGAACGGAAGCTGAGGCTGTAGTTGACGGCTTTCGGGCCTGGGTCGAGGATGTCCAGGGCGATGTGGATGGGGGTTTGGCTGGGCATTTCACCGCGGCCCGCCAGTTCGCCAGACAGGTATTCACTGGGCTTGAAGCGCCGGCTGGCAATTAACTGGCCATTGAGGTCGGCGAAGCGCAGCTCCAGCAGCGGGAACGGCTGGGCGAAGGGGGCGCGGTTGTAGATGATTGCATCCACGATCAGGGCGCCCTTGAAGTCCGGGTGGCTGCGCACCACCAGGTTGCTGCTCTTGATGCGCGCGATATCGACCCGGGACGGCACCTGGCAGCCTACGGCAGGGCAGATGTTCTCGAACAGGGGGCGATACTGGTCCTGGCGGGCCAACTCGTCGAAGTGGAACCACACGTACTGCAAAGCCAGCAGGCCTGCGGCCAGCAGCGTCAGTACCGTCCACAGAATACGCTTGCCCCAGTTGGGGGCGGGCTTTTCCCAGCCCAGCTGCAGCGGGTCGTCCACCACGTCCACCAACGGCTCCTTGCGCCGTGGGCGCTCGGGCTTGCCCGACAGGCCGGGCTCCAGGCGCTCGCCTGCCACGGTGGGTGGGGTGGCGTCATCGTCGTCGCGGGCGGAAATGTGCAGTGCCGGCGGTTCGTCATCCAGGGCGCTCAGGCCCTGGATGGGAACATCGTCAGGGTCAGTGCGCATTGGCGGGTCGCGGTGCGGTTCATCCTCGATCACGACCCCGCGCTGCAGGGTGGGCTCATCGTCGGCGTCGAGGTCCAGGCTGCCTGTAAAGGTGGGTTCGGTACGCTCACCGGGCACCAGGCCTGGGGGCGGTGGTTCGCTTAGCAGCGGGGCGGCTGCGGCCTGTTGCGGCTCCAGCGGCTCGTCGGTGGCGGTACCAAACAGATCGTCTGCAGGGTCTTGCGCATGGGGCTCGTCGCGCCGTGCCTGCAAGCCGCCGTCAGCATTGGCCGGGCGCGATTGCGGTGACTGCCCGCGGCGCTCCAGGCGCTCCAGTTCCATGTCCAGGTCGAGTTCGTCCAGGGCCTGGGTGGTGCGGGCCAGGGCGGCTTCTGGCGTATCGGCCGGCTCGCCCGCGACGGGCTCTACGGGCGCGGCAGCCACCACCGGTTGGCTGGCGGGCGCTGCTGCACCCTCGCTGTCGGCCGCGGGTGCCGCCGGTGTGCTGCCTGCCTGGGCGCGGTTTTGCTCCAGCAGTTGCTTGGCGGCGTTGAACACCTGTAGGCATTGGCCGCAGCGCACCACGCCACGGGCCACGCTCAACTGGTGGTGAGTGACGCGAAAGCTGGTCTGGCAATGCGGGCACTGGGTGACGAAACTGTCGGTCATGCGGCAATCCGGAGGCTGTGCAGGGGACGGTTATGGGCGCGCTGGGCGGCGGCGACCACTGATACGCACCCAGCCGTCGCGAACGACGATGGGGTCTAGCTCGAAATCGGCAGCATAGGCGGCGGCCACTTCTTCGCCCTGTTCGGCGAGGATGCCCGACAATGCCAGCAGGCCGCCTGGGCGAACCAGCCCGGACAACTGCGGTGCGAGCGAGACCAGCGGCCCGGCCAGGATGTTGGCGACCAGCACGTCGGCCTGCATGGCCGGCATGTGCTCAGGCAGGTAGAGTGCCAGCTTGTCATCGGCGATGCCGTTGCGCTGGGCGTTGTCCCGCGAGGCTTCGATGGCCTGCACGTCGATGTCGGTACCCACGGCTTCACGGGCCCCCAGCAGCAGGGCTGCGATGGCCAGAATGCCCGAGCCGCAGCCGAAGTCCAGTACCTGGGTGCCCTGCAGTTCCTGGCCATCCAGCCATTCCAGGCACAGCGCGGTGGTGGGGTGGGTGCCAGTGCCGAACGCCAGGCCCGGGTCGAGCAGCAGGTTGACGGCGTTTTTTTCCGGGGCGTCGTGCCAGCTGGGCACGATCCACAGGCGACGGCCGAAGCGCATCGGCTGGAAATTGTCCATCCAGCTGCGCTCCCAGTCCTGGTCCTCGATCACCTCGGCCTGGTGTTGCGGCAGCTCGTCGTCGGTCAGCAGGCGCAGGTGGGCGAACACCTGCTCGGGCTGGGTATCGGCTTCGAACAGGGCCAGCAGGTGAGTATGCGACCACAGTGGCGTGGTGTTGAGGTCTGGCTCGAAGATCGGCTGATCTTCGGCGTCCATGAAGGTCACCGAAACTGCGCCCACTTCCAGCAGCGCATCTTCGTAGGTTTCGGCTTGTTCCGGGCTGATGGCCAGGCGTACTTGCAGCCAGGGCATGGCGGGCACCTTTGCTAAATCGACAGGGGCAGCCTGGGCTGCACAAAGGCAGGCAGTTTACGCGAGTGCAGAGGGTTTGTAGAGAAGCCTGGGATAGCCCCTGGGATAGCCCCCGTGGTGCCTAGACGAAACACAGCGAAAGCGACTCCGCGATATAGGCAGGCTTTTCTTCACCCTCTATTTCCAGGGTGGCAATTGCCTTGAGCAACCACTGCCCCGGTTTCTTCTCCGTCACCCCGGCCAGGTCCACCTTCAACCGCACCTGGCTGCCTACCTTTACCGGCTGCATGAAGCGCACGCTGTCCAGCCCGTAGTTCACCACCATCTTCAGGCCCTGCGGCAGCACCAGGATGTCCTCGATCAGTGTGGGTATCAGGGACAAGGTGAGGAAGCCATGGGCGATGGTGCCGCCGAAAGGCGTTTGAGCGGCCTTCTGCGGGTCGACGTGAATGAACTGGAAGTCCCCGGTCGCTTCGGCGAACAGGTTGATACGCTGCTGGTCAATTTTCAGCCAGGCCGAATGGCCCAGTGGCTTGCCAACGTACTGCGACAGCGCTGTTACCGGTACCTGGGGCATCGCAATGTCTCCACTGTTGTAGTTGGTACGAAAGTGCAAGGTCAGCACGCACCCTGCGCTCAGTCAAGTTACGCAGGGTTCGATGACTACTGCAGGGGCATGCTTATAATGGGCCGCATGCCATAGGGAGATGCTTATGCTGTTGCGTGGTTTGACCTGGCTGGTGCTGTTCCAGCTGTTGGGTACGGCGCTCAATCACCTGCTGCTGCCGTTCTTGCCGGGGCCGATCCTGGGCCTGTTGCTGTTGCTGTGCTTCCTGATGGTGCGCGGCGAGGTGGGCGAGCCCCTGAACCTGGCGGCTGGTAGCCTGCTGCGGTACCTGCCGCTGCTGCTGGTGCCGCCTGCGGTAGGGGTGATGGTGTATGCCCGTGACATCGCCGATGACTTCTGGGCGATTGTGGGCGCGCTGTTGATTTCGTGCCTGCTCACCCTGGTGTTCGTCGGCGTGTTGATGCAGAAGCTCATCCATCGCCAGGCCAGGCGCGAGGAGCAGCCATGATGCTCGACTGGCAGGGCGCACTCGACGCCGTGGTGCATCATCCACTGTTCGGTATCGGCATCACCCTGGGTGCGTATCAACTGGTGCTGGCAGGGTACGAGAAGACGCGCTGGATCTTCCTGCAACCGGTGCTGGTGTCGATGGCCCTGGTAATCGGCGTGCTGCTTGTCTGTGGTATCGACTACCGCGAGTACCGCAAGAGCACCGAAATCATGAATATCCTGCTGGGCCCGGCTACGGTCGCTTTGGCGGTACCGCTGTTCCTGAACCTGCGGCGCATTCGTCAGCTGTTCTGGCCAACCTTTACTACCCTGGTACTCGGGGGGCTGTTCGCCACGCTGTGCTGCCTGCTGCTGGGCTGGTGGTTTGGTGCCGAACACATGATCCTGATGACCATGGCGCCCAAGTCGGTCACCTCGCCCATCGCCATGTTGGTGGCGGAACAGATTGGCGGCGTGGCGGCGCTGGCGGCGGTGTTCGTGCTGATCACCGGGGTGCTCGGGGCCATATTTGGCCCGGCCTTGCTGAGCCGCTGCGGTGTGCACAGCCCAGAAGCCCGTGGCATGTCGCTGGGGGTGACCGCCCACGCGGTCGGCACGTCGGTGGCTTTGCAGGAAAGTGACGAATGCGGCGCCTTTGCCGCGCTGGCGATGAGCCTGATGGGCGTGGCGACTGCGGTGTTCCTGCCGCTGGCTGTCAGCCTGGTGGCGTGAGGACTTGAAATGACGTTACCGCTGTTTCCCCTCGATACCGTGCTGTTTCCGGGCTGCTTCCTGGACCTGCAGATATTCGAGGCCCGGTACCTGGACATGATCGGGCGCTGCATGAAGCAGGGCGAGGGCTTCGGTGTAGTGTGCATCGTCGAAGGTGAGCAGGTGGGCAAGGCACCGCCGGTGGTCGCCTCCATTGGTTGCGAAGCGGTGATCCGCGACTTCGCCCAGCAGGACAATGGCTTGCTCGGTATCCGGGTGGAAGGTGTGCGGCGTTTCACCCTGGATGCCACCGAGGTGCAGAAGGACCAGTTGCTGGTGGGGCAGGTGCAGTGGCTGTCAGAGGCGCCAGACAGCCCCTTGCAGGACGCGGACGACGACCTGCTGGCGCTGTTGGTGGCGCTGGGTGAACACCCCATGGTCGAAGCGCTGGACATGCCGCGCCCGGTAGACGGGCGGCAGGCGCTGGCCAACCAGCTGGCTTACCTGCTGCCGTTCATGGAAGAAGACAAGCTGGACTTGCTCAGCCTCGATTCGCCCCAGCAGCGGCTGGGCGAAATCCAGAAGCTGTTGGAGCGGATACAGGGCGAGCTGTTCGCCTAGGCTGCTGCCTCACGAATACTGATAGCGCAGCAGGGCGTGGGGGAACGAGTGGGTGGCAAAGTAGGCGAACAGGGCCAGGCATGCTGGCAGTATCAGCCACCATACCTTTTGCGGCAGTGGCGCCAAAGGCTGGCGATACTGCACCAGTGTCAGGCTTAGCGCACACACGCAGCAGGCCAGCAAGGCCCCGGCCAGAATGTCGGTGGGCCAGTGTGCACCCAGGTACACCCGCGACAGCGCGATCGACAAGGCAGGGATGCAGCCGATCACCACCCAGGTGAGGCGCATTCTCGGCGGTTGGCCGCGCCCGGCAAGCACTGCCATTACCAGAAAGAACGCGAACGAAGCAGAGCTGTGCCCGCTGGGCATGCTGTAGCTGGTCAGTGGGTCGGTCAGTACCTCCGGGCGGGCACGGGCGAACAGCCACTTCAGCGTACCGTTGGCGATGGCGGTGCCCATGAGCGCGCCGCCGGCGAAGAAGGCATGGCGCCACTGCCGGGCCAGCAGCAGCAGGCCGGTCAGCAGCCCGCCCAGAAACAGCTGGGTACGGAAGTCCCCCAGTCGGGTCACCAGGACCACGGTGCCGTCATAGGCCTGGCTGCGGTGTTCCTGCACCAGCGTCATCACCCCCTGGTCGAACGCGTGCAGGTAAGGCCACCCCAGGAACACACCGGTCAAGGCCAGCAGGCTGAGGCCGGCAATTACCCGGGTGCCGTGGCGGTGGTCACGGATGCTGGTGCTCAAGCTCACACCGATAATCACCGCCAGGGTGCCGGCGACGATGCCGGCTTGTAGCCAGAACCCCTCGGGCAACGGCAGGCGCATGGCTGCACCCGTGGCCCAGCCGGGCAGCAGATAGGCTACCGACCAGCCGGCGGCCGCCAGCAGGCTGACAGCGGCGAAGCGCAGCAGCGGCATGTCGAACATGCCGGCCACCATCGGCAGCATAGGCCGCAGCGGGCCGATGAAGCGGCCTACCAGCAGGCTGGCGATGCCGTAGCGCTGGAAGTAGGCTTCTGCGCCGCCGATCCACTCGGGGTGGTGGCGCAGCAAGGGTAGGCGCCGAATGTTCTGGTGGAAGTATTTGCCCACTGTGTAGGACAGTGCATCGCCGAGAAGGCCGCCGAGAAAACCCAGCAGCAGTGTTTCACTCAGGCTCAGGGCGCCATTACCGGCCAGCACTGCCACTGCAAACAGCAACACGGTACCCGGCACGATGATACCGGCGATGGCCAGGCATTCGATGCAGGCCACCACGAAAATCGCCAGGCCAAGCCATTGGGGGTTGGCACCCAGCCAGCCGGTGAGGCTGTCGAGCCATTGATCCATGGTTCAGCTCCCTTGTTGCAGCGTAAAGAAGTCGCGGCCTTCGACTTGGCCGCGGCGTAACGGGTTCCGTGTGCAGAAGCGGGCGTACTCGGCGTCGACGAAGCGGTAGGGCAGGTGTTCGTCGCGGCCATGGGGGATGCCCAGGCGGGCGGCCTGGATCACCCGGGGTACTGGGCCGGCGCAGTCTTCCACATAGAGCCGCTGGGGGTCGAACCGCTGTGCGTCCCAGTGCGGCACTTTCAGGCCCAGTGCCTTGCACAGCAAGGTCTGGCCGGCGCACAGGCGCTCGGGCGGGCGCAGGTTGCCGCTGGCATCGGGGTTGTTGAGTTGCATCTGCGCCAGGCTGTCGGGGCCGGACAGGGCGTCCTGCCAAGGGTAGGCAGACTTGATCAGTACGGCGTTGCCGGGGCCCTGGGCACTGAAGTTGAGCGAGTCGCCGCCACGGGCGTAGTACATGTAGATGTGGCCGCCCTCGAGAAACAGCGCCTTGCGCTTTTCGGTGTAGCCCAGCGAGGCGTGGCTGCCCTTGTCGGTGAGGTAGTAGGCCTCGGTTTCAATGATGCGGGCGGCCAGCCACAGGTTGCCTTGGCGGTGGCGGATGACCTTGCCCAGGAGGGCCTTGGCCAAGGCCTGGGCATCCTGGTCGAAGAAGCTGTCGGGCAGTGCTGGCATGCGGGCGGTTCGCGGGTGGGGAAGGCGCAATGATAGCAATGAAATGCTTAATCGAGGCTGAACGCTGCAATCCAGACCCACCCTTATTTCGACCATCCGCCACCCGCCGCTGGGCGTACACCTGCATGACAGTTATAATCAGCCGATTTCCCCTTCGCCAAGACACCGAACCCATGACTGAGTCCGTTCTTGACTACATGACCCGCCTTGGTCGCGCCGCACGCGAAGCGTCCCGGGTGATCGGCCGTGCCACCACCGCGCAGAAAAACCGCGCGCTGCAAGCGGCTGCCGACGCTCTGGACGCCGGTCGTGCCGAACTCACGGCTGCCAATGAGCAGGACCTCGCCCAAGGCCGCGCCAATGGCCTGGAGCCGGCGCTGCTCGATCGCCTGGCGCTCACCCCTGCGCGCATCGATGGCATGATCACTGGCCTGCGTCAGGTGGCCGGCCTGCCCGACCCGGTCGGTGCCATCCGTGACATGAGCTACCGCCCGTCCGGTATTCAGGTAGGCAAGATGCGCGTCCCGCTGGGGGTGATCGGGATCATCTACGAATCGCGGCCGAACGTGACCATCGATGCCGCCAGCCTGTGCCTCAAGTCGGGTAACGCCACCATCCTGCGCGGCGGCTCTGAGGCCATTCATTCCAACCGCGCCATTGCTGCGTGCATTCAGCGCGGCCTGGCGGCTGCGGGGTTGCCAGCTGCCGTGGTGCAGGTGGTGGAAACCACCGATCGCGAAGCGGTGGGTGCGCTGATCAGCATGCCCGAGTTCGTCGATGTCATCGTGCCCCGTGGTGGGCGCGGGCTGATCGAGCGTATCAGCCGCGATGCCCGTGTGCCGGTCATCAAGCACCTGGACGGTATCTGCCATATCTACGTCAGCCAGCATGCCGACCTGGAGAAAGCCTGGCCTGTGGCGTTCAATGCCAAGACCTACCGTTACGGCATCTGCGGTGCCATGGAAACCCTGCTGGTCGACCAGCGAGTGGCGGCCCGCTTCCTGCCGGAAATGGCCCGCCGCTTCCAGGACAAGGGCGTGCAGTTGCGCGGTTGCGAGCGCACCTGCGCATTGATTGACGCACAGGCCGCCACCGAGCAGGACTGGCACACCGAATACCTCGACGCGGTGCTCTCCATTCGTGTGGTCGACGGCCTGGACCAGGCCATCGAACATATCAACCACTACGGTTCGCACCACACCGACTCGATCCTCACCGAGCATCAAGGTGAAGCGCGCAGGTTCATGGCAGAAGTCGACTCGGCGTCGGTCATGCTCAATACCCCTACCTGCTTCGCTGACGGTTTCGAATACGGCCTGGGTGCTGAAATCGGCATTTCCACCGACAAGCTGCACGCGCGCGGCCCGGTTGGCCTGGAGGGCCTGACGTGCGAGAAGTACGTGGTCATCGGGGATGGCCAGCTGCGTGGCCAGGAGTCCTGCTGAGTTGAGCAAGGCCCAGGCTATCCGGCGCGTCGGCATTCTTGGCGGCACCTTCGACCCCGTGCACATCGGCCACCTGCGCAGTGCGCTGGAAGTGGCCGAGTTCATGGGTCTGGATGAGCTGCGCCTGTTGCCCAACGCCCGGCCGCCGCACCGCGATACCCCGCAGGTGACCGCGCAGCATCGCCTGGCCATGGTGCAACGTGCTGTACAAGGTGTGCCAGGGCTGAGTGTGGATGCGCGCGAACTGGCACGAGACAAGCCGTCGTACACCATCGACACCCTGGAGTCGGTGCGCGCGGAACTGGCCGCTGACGACCAGCTGTTCCTGTTGCTGGGCTGGGATGCCTTTTGCGGGCTGCCTGGCTGGCACCGCTGGGACGAACTGCTGCAACACTGTCACATCCTGGTGCTGCAGCGCCCGGATGCCGACGTAGAACCCCCTGACGAGTTGCGCAACCTGCTGGCTGCGTGCTCCGAGAGCGATCCCACCGCCATGTCCGGCCCGGCGGGAAATATTTCGTTCGTCTGGCAGACGCCGCTCGCGGTGTCGGCTACACAGATCCGACAGCTGCTGGCCAGCGGCAGATCGGTGAGGTTCCTGGTGCCGGACGCCGTACTGGCCTACATCGAGGCGCACGAGCTGTATCGTGCACCCAACTGACGGCGCCCCTGGCGCCTCATTCAACGAGTTGAACGAGTTTTATATGAGCAAGCAGAAAACCAACGGCATCGCCGGCGAAGACCTGGTCAAACTGACCATCAGCGCACTGGAAGACGTCAAGGCACAAGATATCCAGGTCATCGACGTGCGTGAAAAGCACAGCCTGACCGACTACATGATCATCGCCACCGGTACCTCCAACCGCCAGATCAACGCGATGCTGGAAAAGGTCCGTGAAGCGGTCAAGAAAGAAGGCGCTCAGCCACTGGGTGAAGAAGGCAAGGGCGACAGCGATTGGGTGCTCCTGGACCTGAACGATGTCATCGTGCACATGATGACCGCCGCTGCCCGCCAGTTCTACGACCTGGAGCGCCTGTGGGTGGGTGCCGAGCAAAGCCGCGCCGCCGATGCCAAGCATCACAGCCCGGAAAACACCAGTGACTACTTCACCGACAAGCTCAAAGACCGCGAGTAAGGCGCCATGCGTCTGCGCCTGATCGCGGTCGGCTCGCGCATGCCGAAGTGGGTGGAGGAAGGCTGGCACGAATATGCCAAGCGCCTGCCTGCGGAGTTGTCGCTGGAGCTGGTGGAAATTCCGCTGAACACCCGCGGCAAGAATGCCGACGTCGCCCGCCTGATTCGTCAGGAGGGCGAGGCCATGCTCGGCAAGGTGCAGCAGGGCGAGCGCATCGTCACGCTCGAGGTGCATGGCAAGCCCTGGAGCACCGAGCAGTTGGCAGGCGAGCTGGACCGCTGGCGGCTCGATGCACGCACGGTCAACCTGATGGTCGGTGGCCCGGAAGGCCTGGCGCCCGAGGTGTGTGCACGGGCCGAGCAACGCTGGTCGTTGTCGCCGCTGACATTGCCGCACCCGTTGGTAAGGATACTCATCGGCGAGCAGATCTACCGCGCCTGGACGGTATTGTCCGGGCACCCTTACCACAAATGAACCTGTAAGCAGCCCGATGTCGCAGCCGATCCGCCTCAAGGACCACGAGAAAGACGCCCGTCTTGTGCGCAACCGCGTCGTGGTCGGCGCCGTGGCGGTCATGCTGCTGGTGTGCGTGCTGATTGCGCGGCTGTATTACCTGCAGATCATCCAGTACGACTACCATTCGACGCTGTCGGAGAACAACCGGGTGCATGTGCAGCCGATCCCGCCCACCCGCGGGCTGATCTTCGACCGCAACGGGGTGGTCGTCGCCGACAACCGTCCCAGCTTCAGTTTGTCCATGACCCGCGAACGTGCCGGCAACTGGCAGGAGGTGCTGGACAGCATCGTCGAGGTGCTGGAACTCACCCCCGACGACCGTGCCCTGTTCGAGAAGCGCATGCGCCAGGGCCGCCGGCCCTTCGAGCCGGTGCCCATCCTGTTCGAGTTGAACGAAGAGCAGATCGCCCGGGTGGCCGTGAACCAGTTTCGCCTGCCTGGGGTGGAGGTGGTTGCCCAACTGGTGCGGCATTACCCACAGGGTGCGCACTTCGCCCACTCGGTAGGCTACGTGGGGCGCATCAACGAGAAAGAGCTGAAAACCCTCGACCCGGTGAACTATAGCGGTACCCATCACATCGGAAAGACCGGTATCGAGCGCTTCTACGAAGATGCGTTGCACGGCCAGGTGGGCTATGAAGAGGTCGAGACCAACGCCCGCGGCCGTGTATTGCGGGTACTCAAGCGCACCGACCCCAAGCCGGGCAAGGACATTGTGCTGAGCCTGGACATCAAGCTGCAGGAAGCCGCCGAGGCTGCCCTGGCGGGCCGACGTGGCGCCGTGGTGGCGCTGGACCCGCGCACGGGCGAGGTGTTGGCCATGGTCAGCCAGCCGAGCTTCGACCCCAACCTGTTCGTCACCGGCATCAGCTTCAAGGCCTATGCCGAGCTGCGCGATTCGATCGACCGGCCGCTGTTCAACCGCATTCTGCGCGGCCTGTACCCGCCGGGGTCGACCATCAAGCCTGCCGTGGCCATTGCCGGCCTGGACAGCGGCGTGGTCAACGCCAGCAGCCGGGTGTTCGACCCGGGGTACTACCAACTGCCCAATTACGACCACAAATACCGTAACTGGAACCGCACCGGCGACGGCTGGGTAGACCTGGACACCGCGATCATGCGTTCCAACGACACCTACTTCTACGACCTTGCGCACAAGATGGGCATCGACAGGCTGTCGAGCTACATGGGCAAGTTCGGCATCGGCCAGCGGGTGTCGCTGGACATGTTCGAGGAGTCTGCCGGCTTGATGCCGTCCCGCGAATGGAAACGCGCCACCCGCAGGCAGGCGTGGTTCCCGGGTGAAACCCTCATTCTGGGCATTGGCCAGGGCTATATGCAGGCAACGCCTTTGCAACTGGCCCAGGCCACGGCGCTGATCGCCAACAAGGGGGTATGGAACCGCCCGCACCTGGCCAAGACCATCGAAGGCCAGCCACCGGTGGACGAAAACCCCATGGACAACATCGTGCTGCGCGACAAGGCCGACTGGGGCAGGGTTACCCACGGCATGGAGCAGGTGATGCATGGTGCCCGCGGTACGGCGCGCAAGGCAGCCCTCGGCGCCCAGTACCGCATTGCCGGCAAAAGCGGCACCGCCCAGGTAGTGGCCATCAAGCAGGGCGAGAAGTACGATCGCAACAAGCTTCAGGAGCGCCACCGCGACCACGCGCTGTTCGTCGCCTTTGCGCCGGCTGACGACCCGAAGATCGTGGTGTCGGTCATGGTCGAGAACGGCGAGTCGGGGTCGGGTGTGGCGGCGCCGGTGGTACGCCAGATCATGGATGCCTGGTTGCTCGATGAAAATGGGCGGCTCAAGCCTGAGCTCGCACCTGCCACCGTTACCCAGGAATCGCCCCTGTGATGAACAATTTCGACCGCATGCTCTCCAGCGAGGATGTGATGCGTCGCCGCGCCAGCTTCCTGCAGCGCATCCACGTTGACGGCCCTCTGCTGATCATTCTGCTCACCCTGGCGGCGGGGAGCCTGTTCGTGCTGTATTCCGCCAGTGGCAAGAACTGGGACCTGCTGCTCAAGCAGGCCACCTCGTTCGGCATCGGGCTGGTGTCCATGTTCGTCATCGCCCAACTGGAGCCGCGTTTCATGGCCCGCTGGGTGCCGCTGGCCTACCTCATGGGGGTGTTGCTGCTGGTGGTGGTGGACGTCATGGGCCATAACGCCATGGGTGCGACCCGCTGGATCAACATTCCGGGGGTCATACGCTTCCAGCCTTCGGAGTTCATGAAAATCATCATGCCGGCGACCATCGCCTGGTACCTGTCCAAGCGCACGCTGCCGCCCCATTTGAAGCACGTGGCCATCAGCCTGGTGCTGATCGGCGTGCCGTTCATCCTGATCGTGCGCCAGCCAGACCTGGGCACCGCGCTGCTGATTCTGGCATCCGGGGCTTTCGTGCTGTTCATGGGTGGCCTGCGCTGGCGCTGGATTCTCAGCGTGCTGGCCGCCACGGTGCCGGTGGCCGTGGCGATGTGGTTCTTCGTGATGCACGACTACCAGAAACAGCGCGTGCTGACCTTCCTGGACCCGGAAAGCGACCCCCTGGGTACCGGCTGGAACATCATTCAGTCCAAGGCGGCGATCGGTTCGGGCGGGGTATTTGGCAAAGGCTGGCTGCTGGGCACCCAGTCGCACCTGGACTTCCTGCCCGAAAGCCACACCGACTTCATCATCGCCGTGCTTGGCGAGGAATTCGGCCTGGTGGGTATTTGCCTGCTGCTGATCGTGTACCTGCTGCTGATCGGCCGCGGCCTGATGATCACCGCCCAGGCCCAGACCCTGTTCGGCAAGCTGCTGGCCGGCAGCCTGACCATGACATTCTTTGTATACGTATTCGTCAATATCGGCATGGTGAGCGGCCTTCTGCCGGTAGTAGGCGTACCGCTGCCCTTCATCAGCTATGGCGGAACTTCATTGGTGACGCTGCTGTCAGCGTTTGGCGTTTTGATGTCGATCCATACGCACCGCAAATGGATCGCACAGGTTTGAAAAAGGTGAAGAATTTGATGCAAGCAGTGCGTAACTGGGCTGCCCGTTGTGCGCCGTGGTTTGGTGCGGTGGGCCTGTTCGGCGCTGTACAGCTGGCCCATGCCGGCGACTATGAGCATTCGCCCCAGGTGGCCGAGCTGGTTGCCGAGATGAGCCGCGACTATGGCTTTGCCCCCGAGCAACTGATGGGCGTATTCCGTGAAGTGCAGCGCAAGCAGTCGATTCTTGACGCCATTTCGCGGCCGGCCGAACGGGTCAAGCCGTGGAAGGAATACCGGCCGATGTTCCTCACCGATGCCCGCATCGCGCGGGGCGTGGACTTCTGGCGGCAGCACGAGGCGGTGCTGGCGCGGGCCGAGCAGGAATATGGCGTGCCGGCACAGTACATCGTCGCCATCATCGGCGTGGAAACCTTCTTTGGCCGCAACACCGGCAACTACCGGGTGATCGATGCCCTGTCGACCTTGGGCTTCGATTACCCGCCACGGGCGGAGTTCTTCCGCAAGGAATTGCGCGAGTTCTTGCTGCTGGCCCGCGATGAGCAGCTGGACCCGCTTACGCTGAAAGGCTCATATGCCGGCGCCATGGGGCTGCCGCAGTTCATGCCGAGCAGCTTTCGCAACTACGCGGTGGACTTCGACGGCGACGGCCACATCAACATCTGGACCAACCCGGACGATGCGATTGGCAGCGTTGCCAGCTACTTCAAGCGGCATGGCTGGGTTGCCGGCCAAGGCGTAGTCAGCCGTGCCACGGTGCAGGGTGAGCGCGCCGACCAGGGCCTGACCACCGGCATCGAGCCGGCGAGCACAGTGGGGCAGTTGCGTGCCCTTGGCTGGTCGGTTCATGATGCGCTGCGTGACGATCTGCCAGTAACCGCCTTCCGCCTGGAGGGTGAAAACGGCCCTGAGTACTGGCTGGGCCTGAAGAACTTTTATGCGATCACTCGCTACAACCGCAGCGTGATGTATGCCATGGCGGTGCATCAGCTTTCGGAACAGCTGGTCCAAGCACGGGGCGTCAAGTAAATGCGCGCAATCATCTCTGCCACTTCTTTCAAGCTGTTCACCTGCCTGGCCGTGGGCCTGGTGCTGGCCAGCTGTTCCTCCAGCCGCCCGGCACCGCAAAGCAGCGGTGGTAATGTGGTGCGCAGCCAGCCTGGACTGGACATCAACCGGGCACACAAAGACGGCGCGCCCTGGTGGGATGTGGATGTCAACAAGATCCCGGACGCCACCCCCACCGTGCACACCGGCAACTACAAGGCCAACCCGTACACGGTGCTGGGCAAGACCTACTACCCGATGCAGGATGCGCGCAACTACCGCGCCGAGGGTACTGCGTCTTGGTACGGCACCAAGTTCCATGGCCAGAACACCGCCAACGGCGAGCTGTATGACCTGTACGGCATGAGCGCCGCGCACAAGACGTTGCCGCTGCCTGCCTATGTGCGGGTCACCAACCTGGCCAACGGCCGCAGCGTCATCCTGCGGGTAAATGACCGTGGCCCGTTCTACTCGGACCGCATCATCGACTTGTCGTATGCGGCTGCGAAGAAGCTTGGCTACGCCGAAACCGGCACCGCACACGTGCGTGTGGAAGGCATCGACCCTCAGCAGTGGTGGGCCCAGCGTGGACAGACCCCGCCATTGATGCTCAAGGAGCCGCAGGTAGCCCAGACCCAGGCCATGCCGGCCAACACCGGGCGTGTAGAGCAGTGGACCCCGCCGCCGCAACAGCACGCGGCGCCTGTGGTGCCGGTGCAGGTGGGTGGCAACAACGTGCCGGGTGGCAACGCCGGCAGCTTCCTGCAGGTGGGGGCCTTCGCCAACCCGGACGCCGCCGAGCTGTTGCGCTCCAAGCTCAGCAGCATGGTCAGCGCGCCCGTGTTCATCAGCTCGATCGTACGCAACCAGCAGACCCTGCACCGCGTGCGCCTGGGGCCGATCAACAGCCAGGGTGAAATCCAGCAGGCGCAGAACAGCATCCGCCTGGCGAACTTGGGCCAGGCCAAGCTGGTCACAGACTGACCGGCAGGCGGCACGCCGCCAGCTTCGAGCTGCAAGCGGCAAGCTGCAAGCCGCAAGGAAAAGCAGATCTGCCTTTTCTTGTAGCTTGCAGCTTGCAGCTTGCCGCTTTTGTCATGAACTGCCGGTGCCGGCCATGTACAATGCCGGTTTTGCCCGCAGCGGCATGATGCCGCATCAGGCCGACGGCCATACAAGCAGAATGACGGGTGCTGGGCGCATGTGCTTGCCCAGGAAACATCTCAGACCATTAGCGATTTTCGAGAGACGGATGAATATCACCAACCTTGCCAAACGACTTTGCCTGCCCGTACTGCTGATGATCACGCCGGCCGCCTTCGCGGCCGAGCAGATGACTCCGGCACCGCCCCAGTTGGCAGCCAAGTCCTATGTACTCATGGATGCGTCCAGCGGCAACGTGCTGGTCGAGAACAACGGTGACGAGCGCCTGCCGCCAGCCAGCCTGACCAAGCTGATGACCGCCTACATCGCCACCCTCGACATCCGTCGTGGCCAAATTGGTGAAAACGACCCCGTTACCGTCAGCGAGAACGCCTGGCGTACCGGTGGTTCGCGCATGTTCATCAAGGTGGGCAGCCAGGTCACCGTCAGCGACCTGCTGCACGGCATCATCATCCAGTCGGGCAACGACGCGTCTGTGGCCCTGTCCGAGCACATCGCCGGCAGCGAAGATGCCTTCGCCGACATGATGAACAAGACGGCTGCCGACCTGGGCATGACCAACAGCCACTTCATGAACCCCACCGGCCTGCCGAACCCAGAGCACTATTCCTCTGCCCACGACATGGCGACCCTGGCCCGTGCGATCATCAACGTCGACCCGGCCCACTACGCCATCTACTCGCAAAAAGAGTTCTTCTGGAACAACATCAAGCAGCCTAACCGCAACCTGCTGCTGTGGCGCGACAAGACGGTCGACGGCCTGAAAACCGGCCACACCGAGGAAGCCGGCTACTGCATGGTGGCCTCCGCCGTACGTGACGGCCAGCGCCTGATTGCCGTGGTGTTTGGTACCAACAGCGAGCAGTCCCGTGCTGCCGAAACCCAGAAGCTGCTGACCTACGGCTTCCGCTTCTTCGAAACCCAGACCTTCTACCAGAAGGGGACCGAACTGGCCAAGGCCCCGGTGTGGAAGGGCGCTACCAGCGAAGTCAAGGCCGGCCTGGCAGAAGACCTGACCATGACCATGCCTAAAGGCCAGCTCAAGCGCCTGCAGGCTTCGATGACCATGAACCCGCAGCTGACTGCCCCCATCGCCAAAGGCGACGTGATCGGTAAGGTCGAAGTCAAACTGGACGACAAAGTGGTTCACAGCGCCGACCTGATCGCCCTCGATGGCGTCGAGGAAGGTGGTATCTTCCGCCGTATGTGGGATAGCATCCGCCTATTCTTCTTCGGGTTGTTCAACTGATACGTGACCTGCACGCCCCCGCTCAGCCGCGGGGGCGTTGTGGTTGCCACGGCTTGTGAGGCCGTTTCCGCCATGAGCGAACCAGACGTCAAATCCCATAAAATCGAATTCCCCTGCGCCGATTACCCGATCAAGGTCATCGGCGACACCGTTGTCGGCTTCAAGGACACCGTGATCGAAATCCTCAGCAAGTACGCCAAGGTCGATCTGTCCACGTTGGCCGAGCGGCAAAGCAAGGAAGGCAAGTACACCACCGTGCAGTTGCACATCGTGGCGGAAAGCGAAAACCAGCTGCACGATATCAACAGCGCCCTGCGCGCGACCGGCATCGTGAAAATGGTACTGTGATGCCCGGCTGTCTCGGTTTTCGCGAGCTTGGCCTGCAGCCCTATGAACCGGTGCTGGAGGCCATGCGGCGCTTTACCGAGCAGCGCGGCCCGGATACTCCAGACGAAGTCTGGTTGGTCGAGCACCCAGCGGTGTTCACCCAGGGCCAGGCTGGCAAGGCCGAGCACCTGCTGGTGCCGGGCGACATCCCGGTGGTGCAGACCGACCGCGGTGGCCAGGTGACCTACCATGGCCCCGGGCAACTGGTGGCCTACCTGCTGCTGGATGTGCGTCGGCTTGGGTTTGGTGTGCGTGACCTGGTGAGCCGCATCGAGCGCACCTTGATCGACCTGCTGGGCAGTTACGCCGTGCAGGCTGTCGCCAAGCCCGACGCGCCGGGTGTCTACGTCGACGGAGCCAAGATTGCCTCCCTCGGCCTGCGCATTCGCAACGGCCGTTCGTTTCATGGCCTTGCCCTGAACGTGGACATGGACCTTGGGCCATTCCGCCGAATCAACCCCTGCGGTTATGCGGGGCTGGCCATGACCCAGCTGCGTGACCTGGCAGGCCCGATCGAACTCGACGAGGTCAGGACGAGGCTGCGCGGACAGCTGGTCAAGCACCTCGACTACGCTGAGCAGACGACCCTCACGGGCGGAATCGACTGAATATGACTATTGTGCAAGAAGCCGTGCCCAACCTGATCCCTACCCAGGACGTCACCCCACGCCCGGCGCCAAAAAAGGTGGAAGCCGGGGTCAAGCTGCGGGGTGCCGAAAAAGTAGCCCGCATTCCGGTGAAGATCATCCCCACCGACGAGCTGCCGAAGAAGCCCGACTGGATTCGTGTGCGCATCCCGGTATCGCCCGAGGTGGACCGTATCAAGCAACTGCTGCGCAAGCACAAGCTGCACAGCGTCTGCGAAGAGGCTTCTTGCCCTAACCTGGGCGAGTGCTTCTCGGGCGGCACCGCCACCTTCATGATCATGGGCGACATTTGCACCCGTCGCTGCCCGTTCTGCGACGTGGGGCATGGTCGGCCTAAGCCACTGGATGTGGACGAGCCGAAGAACCTGGCCGTTGCCATCGCCGACCTGCGCCTCAAGTACGTGGTCATCACCTCCGTAGACCGTGATGACCTGCGTGACGGTGGTGCCCAGCACTTTGCCGACTGCATCCGCGAAATTCGTGCCCTGTCGCCGGGTGTGCAGCTGGAAACCCTGGTGCCGGACTACCGCGGCCGCATGGACGTTGCGCTGGAAATCACCGCGCAAGAGCCGCCAGACGTGTTCAACCATAACCTTGAAACCGTACCGCGCCTGTACAAGGCCGCGCGCCCCGGTTCGGACTACGACTGGTCCCTGGACCTGCTGCAGAAGTTCAAGCAGTTGGTGCCCCATGTACCGACCAAGTCGGGCCTGATGCTGGGCCTGGGTGAAACCGACGAAGAAGTCATCGAGGTGATGCACCGCATGCGCGAGCATGACATCGACATGCTCACCCTGGGCCAGTACCTGCAACCGTCCCGCAGCCACTTGCCGGTGCAGCGTTTCGTGCACCCGGATACCTTTGCCTGGTTCGCCGAGGAAGGCTACAAGATGGGCTTCAAGAACGTTGCGTCCGGGCCATTGGTGCGCTCGTCCTACCATGCCGACCAACAGGCGCACGAAGCCAAGATCAAGCTCTGAGTAGTAGCGTGTGCAAAAATGCCGATGCGCCCTGGGGTAGCATCGGCATTTTTTTTGCGGCTCACAGGCCTTAAGCTGTCGGGCATACGCTATTCGGAGTTGCATGATGAACTGTGTTGAAGCCCTTGCCACTGCGTTGCCCAGGCCGGTCCGCCCGGGTAGCTGTTTTGCGGTGGTTGCCCCTGCGGGCCCGGCACGCCTGGACACGCAGAAGGCGATGCAGTGGTTTGCCGATCGCGGTTACCGCTGCCGTGTTTTCCCGGGCGCCACCCAGGCCGAGGGGTACCTGGCGGGCGCGGACAGCCAGCGGTTGCACGACCTGCAGAGTGCGTTTGCCGACCCTGAGGTCGATGCCATTTTGTGCATGCGCGGGGGCTACGGCAGTATGCGCCTGCTCGATCAGCTCGATTTCGAGCAGGTGCGGCGCAACCCTAAACCTTTGATTGGTTACAGCGACATCACGGCGCTGCACACCGCTTTCTACCGGCACACGGGGTTGATCACCTTTCACGGTGGCATGCTCAATGCCGACTTGCTGGGTGCCAAGCGGGCACCCACCGAGACGTCGCTGTTGGCACAATTGAGCGGGCTGGTGAGGGCAGGGGAGCCAATCGTGCACCCGGCTGACTTCGCGCTGACGACCGTACTGCCAGGTGCTGCCAGCGGGCCGCTGCTGGGTGGCAACCTGTCGATGCTGGGCGCGACGCTGGGCACGCCGGCGGAGCTGGACACCCAGGGCTGTATCCTGTTCATCGAGGACGTCAATGAGCCGCTGTACCGGGTTGATCGCCTGCTGACCCAGTTGCGTCTGGCGGGCAAGCTGCAGGGGGTGAAAGGGGTGTTGGTGGGTGACTTTGCCGGCATCACCACGGCGGCGTTGATGCCGTTGCTGCGTGACACCTTTGCGCCGTTGGGTGTACCGGTGCTGGCGGGGTGGCGCAGCGGCCACTGCGACCCCAACGTGTGCCTGCCGCTGGGGGCGCGGGTGACCCTGGACAGCGATGCGCAGGCGCTGGTGCTTGAGCAGAACCTGTTCGAGGTGTGAACGTGCCGGGGCTGCAGGGTAGCCCTGCAGCCCGGTAGCGTTACTGCTGGCGCAAGCTTTCGAGCAGCTTCTGGGTCGGGTAGCCGTCTGCCGGCCATCCCAGCCCTTGCTGGGCGGTGCGTATTGCCTTACGGGTATTGGCGCCGATGATGCCATCCGCGTTCCCCGCCTCATGCCCTCTGGCATTGAGCAGGTTTTGCAGCTCCACACGCTCGCTGCGGCTCAGGGGCAGGTCCTCTTTCGGCCAGCTACCGGCAATGAAACCCCAGCCGGTGAAGCGGTCCCCCAACAGGCTCACTGCCAGCGCGTAAGCTGAAGAATTGTTGTACTTGAGAATGGCGCGGAAGTTGTCCAGCACCAGAAACGCGGGGCCTTTGGCACCTGCGGGCAGCAGCAGGGCTGCCGACAGCTGGTTGCTGCCGGCCGGCAATTGCGTGCCTGCGGGCAGTTTCACGCCCATCTCCAGCCATTCGGCTACGGGCTTGCGCTGGGTGCCATCTGCCTGCCAGTAGTCGAAGCCGGCCGGCACCTGCACTTCGAAGCCCCATGGCTGACCGCGCTTCCACCCTGAGCTTTGCAGGTAGTGGGCCGTGGAGGCCAGCGCATCGGGTGTGCTGTTCCAGATGTCACGGCGGCCATCACCGTCGAAGTCCACGGCGTGGGTGTTGTAGGTGGTGGGGATGAACTGGGTCTGGCCCATGGCGCCGGCCCAGGAGCCACGCATGGCCTCTGGCTGGATATCGCCGTGCTGGATGATCTGCAGCGCGGCAATCAGCTGGTCCTGGGCGAACTGCGGGCGGCGGCCTTCGTAAGCCAAGGTGGCCAGTGAGCGGATGACGGACTTGTTGCCCTGGAACTGGCCGAAATTGCTCTCCATGCCCCAGACCGCCACCAGCACCTGGCGGTCCACGCCATAACGCTGCTCGATGCGGGTCAGCAGCTCGGCGTTCTGCTCCAACAGCTTTTTGCCGTTGCGCACACGCAGCGGGGATAGCGCGCCCTCGAGGTACTCCCACACTGGCCGGCTGAACTCGGGCTGGCTGCGATCGGCCTTGATCACGTCCATGTCGGGCGTGACGCCAACGAAGGCGCGGTCGAACGTGGACGGGGCGATACCCGCTTGCAGGGCCTGTTGGCGGAAGCCTGCCTGCCATTGGGCGAAGGTTTGCAGGGGTTGGATATCGGTGCTGGTGTCAGGTGCAGCGCCAGGCACGTTCACCACAGGTGCCGGTTGCGCAGGTGCAAGCGGCAGTGCGTCGGCTGCCGTGGGCTTTTCGGCACACGCGACCAGCAGGATGAAGCTGGACGCCGCGATCAGCTGGCGGGTATCCCAACGAGGAAGAGGACGGAGGAGCATGCACAGATCCAGAATTACAGGTCAGGTGAAGACCATATCATGCCTGCAGCCCGGATGCTTTCATGCAGCCAAAAAGTAGGAAGCCTCCCAATCTCTCGATTGGAAGGCTTCGCGGCGGTAGCTGCCTTTGCCTTTTTCCGGTTGTTCCTGTCGGCAGCGGAACAGCGGTTGGGCGACGATGGACTTGGCCTTGTTGGGGCCGTGTTTTTTCGGCTTTTTGCTCATGGCGGAGCTCCCGGTGGGGGTGGGTTCGCGGCGCACTGTAGGGGTTGCAGCCGGTTGAGGCTAATTGATTGTGTTTATGGTCGCGTCAACCAGGGTGACCTGTTGCAAGGTGGCCTTCGCGCCTACAGGGGGGGCAGGGTGAGGCGTTGGCCGGCCATCAGCAGGCACAGCCGTGTCAGGCCGGGCCAGGGCGAGCCTTGGGCTTGCCCTTTGATCTGCGCATCGATGCGCTGGGCGTCCTGCAGCAATTGTGACCAGCGTTGCGCGGTCAGCCGTTGCAGGGCCTTGCTGACCAGCGGGCGGCGTTTGTCCCACACGGGCGGGCGCGCCTGGCTGAACGCTTTGTCCAGAGGCACACCCTGGCTGTATTGCTGGGCCAGGCCCGCCAGCAGGCGCAGCTCTCGCGCCAGGGCCCACAGAATTACCGGTGGCTCCACGCCTTCCCCGCGCAGCCCTTCGAGCATGCGCACTGCATGGGCCGCTTCGCCGTTGAGAATGGCATCGACCAGGCCAAACACATCGAAGCGAGCGCTGTCGGCGACCGCGCCCTGGACGGTTTCAACCGTGATCTGGCTACCATCGGCCAGCAACTTGAGCTTTTCGATTTCCTGGGCGGCAGCCAACAGGTTGCCTTCGACACGGGCAGCAATGAGGTCCACCGCGTCACGCTGTGCGCTCAAGCCAGCCTGCTGAAG
Source organism: Pseudomonas sp. NBRC 111119 (assembly GCF_001320125.1). NCBI lineage: Bacteria > Pseudomonadati > Pseudomonadota > Gammaproteobacteria > Pseudomonadales > Pseudomonadaceae > Pseudomonas > Pseudomonas sp. NBRC 111119. Next base: position 151,648 of record NZ_BCAV01000020.1, on the reverse strand, counting down.
GCGCTGGTTGATCCACTGCGGCAACTGGTGCACGTCAACCGGCCAGATCTGGATGAACTGGCAGTGAGCGCCCTCGACCAGCGCCTTGCCCCACTTGGTCTTTTGCGCGCTGCCGTCCAGCTTGGGCAAGCTGATCAGCAGCAGGGTGTCTTCAGCAGGGTTGTTGCAGTACTCGATCAGCGCAGCGGCACCTTTGTCACCCGGCTTGCCCGAAGGCAGGCGCAGCTCCAGCAGGCGGCGTTGGGCGAACAGCGACAGGCTGGCCCCAGCCTGCAGCAGCGTGCCCCAATCGAAATTGGCATCGGCGCTGAACACCTGGCGTTCATCGAAGCCCTGCTGGCGGGCAGCATTGCGCACGGCATCGGCGGCCTCCTGGCACAGCAGCGGGTCGTCGCCGCTGACCACGTAGACCGGGGCCAGAGTGCCTTGCAGGTGTTTGTTGAGCTGGGCGGGGGCGAGCTTCATGGGCGATGAACAGGGCGCCCGAAGGCGCCCTGTACGGGCTTAGTTGCCCGGCACTTCCAGTGGCGACTGCTGCGGCGTCTCGGCCTGCTGGCGGCGAGCTGCCTCCAGTGCTTCAGCTTCCGCCTTGGCGCGCGCGTCTGCCTTGCGCTGAAGCTCGTCCAGCTGCGACGGGGTCAGGTTCTGCAGGCGCACCATCAGGGCGTTTACCAGGTCCCGGCGCATTTCGTCGCGGGCGCGCTTGGCGTCCTGCTCGGAGCCGGTGATGTTGGAGGCGTCACGCACATAGACTTTGCGCACTTGCACCTTGTCGCTCAGCAGTTCCAGGTTGTTCAGGCCCTGGATGCTGTAGTCCAGCTCGGTGGTCAGCTCGAATTCAGCGGTGCGGTTGCCGCTGTTGTAGGTGACCGAGCGCTCGCGCTCCTGTTCGTTGGTCAGGGCCAGGCGGTACGGTGCGCCCGCGTGAACGTTCACGCCACTGCTTTCCAGCACCTGGCGTACCTGTACCACGGTCGGGCCATACGCGTTGCGCGCGCTGACGTCCATTTCCTTGATGTTCAGTTCATTGGAACCGGTGCCGCGCAGCTGGAAACCGCAGGCACTGAGCATGACCGCCAGGCCGACTACCAGCAGATTGCGTTTGATCATGTTGATGCTCCCTCGTGAGCCTGTTCCGCCGGCCCGCAGTGGCTGCGGGCCGACGTTGCCATCAGTTGGCGACAATATTGACCAGTTTGCCCGGTACCACGATGACCTTGCGGATGGTCAGGCCATCGATGAAGCGCAGGACATTCTCGTTGCTGCGAGCGGCCGCTTCGACTTCCTCGCGGCTGGCGGCGGCCGGCATTTCAATCTGACCGCGCAGCTTGCCGTTGACCTGCACCACCAGGGTGATGCTGTCCTGCACCAGGGCAGCTTCGTCCACGGCCGGCCAGCTTGCGTCGATTACCGCCTGCTGGTTGCCCAGTTGCTGCCACAGCTCATGCGAGATGTGCGGGGTGATCGGTGCCAGCAGTAGGGTTACCGCTTCCAGGCCTTCGTGCAGCAAGGCACGGTCCTGTTCGGTGGCCTGCGGGGCTTTTTCCAGCACGTTCATCACGGTCATCACCTGGGCGATGGCGGTGTTGAACTTGTGGAACTGGCCCACGTCGGTGCTGGCCTGCTTGATGGCGGCATGGATGGCGCGGCGGATGACCTTCTGCGCGTCGTCCAGGGCGGCGACGTCCAGCTTGCCCGGCAGGCCCTGGGCGACATGGGCCTGGGCCAGGCGCCAGACACGGCGCAGGAAGCGGCTGGCGCCCTCGACGCCGGAGTCGGACCACTCCAGGCTGGCATCAGGCGGCGAGGCGAACATCATGAACAGGCGGCAGGTGTCGGCGCCGTATTGGTCGATCATCGACTGCGGGTCAACGCCGTTGTTCTTCGACTTCGACATTTTCTCGGTGCCGCCGATTTCAACCGGCAGGCCGTCGGTTTTCAGGCGTGCGCCAATGATCTTGGCCTTGGCATCGCGCTCGATTTCGACGTCGGCCGGGTTGAACCAGTCCTTGCCGCCGTTGCTGGCCACACGGTAGTAGGTTTCGGCCACCACCATGCCCTGGGTCAGCAGGTTCTTGAACGGCTCATTGGAGGTGACCAGGCCTTCGTCGCGCATCAGCTTGTGGAAGAAGCGTGCGTAAAGCAGGTGCAGGATGGCGTGTTCGATACCACCGATGTACTGGTCGACCGGCAACCAGTGGTTGGCGGCTTTCGGGTCTACCATGCCGCCTTCGTAGTTGGGCGAGGCGTAGCGGGCGAAATACCAGGACGACTCGACGAAGGTGTCCATGGTGTCGGTTTCGCGCTTGGCCTCGGCGCCGCATTTAGGGCAGGTGCACGCGTAGAACTCAGGCATGCGCGCCAGCGGCGAGCCGGCGCCGTCGGGTACCACGTTTTCTGGCAGGGTGACCGGCAATTGGTCTTCCGGCACTGGAACGTCGCCACAGGACGGGCAGTGGATGATCGGGATAGGGCAGCCCCAGTAGCGCTGGCGGCTGATACCCCAGTCGCGCAAGCGGAACTGGGTGCGTGACTTGCCCAGGTCCTTGCGCAGCAAGGCGGCTTCGATGGCGTCGAAGGCGCCCGCGAAGTCCAGGCCATCGAATTCGCCGGAGTTGATCAGTTGGCCATGTTCGCCGTAGGCAGGCTGCCATTCGGTGCCCACTTCATCGCCTGCGCTGGTGCGCACCACAGCCTTGACCGGCAGGTTGTACTTGTGGGCGAACTCGAAGTCGCGCTCGTCGTGGGCCGGTACTGCCATGACGGCGCCGTCGCCGTAATGCATCAGCACGTAGTTGGCGACCCAGACCGGCAGCTTCTCGCCGGTGAGCGGGTGCTCCACCAGCAGGGAAGTGGCCATGCCTTTCTTCTCCTGGGTGGCCATGTCGGCCTCGGCAACGCTGCCGCCCTTGCATTCGTCGATAAACGCCTGCAGCGCCGGGTTGCCCTGCGCGGCCTGGGTGGCCAGCGGGTGCTCGGCGGCAACGGCAACGTAGGTGGCGCCCATGAGGGTGTCAGGGCGCGTGGTGAAGACCTTGAGCGCCCCTGCATGGCCAATGCTGGCCTGGTCGTACGGGAACTGCACTTCCATGCCACGGGACTTGCCGATCCAGTTGCGCTGCATGGTCTTGACCTGCTCGGGCCAGCCCGGCAGTTCGTCGAGGCTTTCCAGCAGCTCGTCGGCGTAGTCGGTGATACGGAAGTAATACATCGGGATTTCGCGCTTTTCGATCAGCGCGCCCGAGCGCCAGCCACGGCCGTCGATGACCTGCTCGTTGGCCAGTACGGTCTGGTCAGCCGGGTCCCAGTTAACGGTGCCGTTCTTGCGGTAGATGATGCCTTTTTCGAACAGGCGGGTGAACAGCCACTGCTCCCAACGGTAATAGTCAGGCTTGCAGGTGGTGACTTCACGGGCCCAGTCGATGGCCAGACCCAGGCTCTTGAGCTGGGTCTTCATGTAGTCGATGTTTTCGTAGGTCCACTTGGCCGGGGCGACGTTGTTTTTCATCGCCGCGTTTTCAGCAGGCATGCCGAAAGCGTCCCAGCCCATCGGTTGCAGGACGTTCTTGCCCAGCATGCGCTGGTAGCGGGCAATCACGTCACCGATGGTGTAGTTGCGCACGTGGCCCATGTGTAGCTTGCCGCTCGGGTACGGGAACATCGATAGGCAGTAGTAGGTATCTTTGCCTGGCTGTTCGGTAACAGCGAACGATTGTTGCTCGTCCCAGAACGTCTGGGCGGCGGCTTCTATGTCACGGGGCGTGTATTGTTCGTGCATGGCTACTTTTGGCTGAGAGAGAAAAGACCTTGTTGCAGGCAGCGAAACCTAGCTGCGTCCGGCACTCCGGTGTCGCCTGGAGTGAACGCCGTAGCATACAGCAGCGCTGCGTATCGTGGGAAACCTTCGTTGCGAATGCCCGCTGGTCGCGGCGCCCGGCTGCTTTTGGCATCGACGCTAAGCTCAGTGTTGGGGGGAGATATGGTCTTATCTTCAATGAGGTGAACGGATGGGAGAGTCGCAGCTACCTGCAATCAAACCAGAACTTTACGAACGGCTGATCGACCGCCTTGGGCTGGCCCTGGAGACGGCCAGGGCGTCGGTGCAGTTGCGTGACGAGATGCCTGCGGAACTGGAATTGCGTGGTTTGAGCCACGCCGAGTTCGAGGTGATCAGGGCTTACCTGGAATCGTTCCGGGCGCGCCCCGAGGGCTGTGCCGGCAGTTACCCACAAGCGGAGCCGGCATCGGCCAGGATCATCTGGCTCAAGGACAGAAAACGCCCCGCGCATGCGCCGCGTTCAAGAGCAACGTCTCATCGCTGACCAGGCCATCGTCGGGCCTGGGTTTATTTTCTGAGCGTACTCCATCGGTGCCGGTCTGCTCTTGTTGGCCGGCGCCGATGCTTTTAGGCTGCACGCCTGCCCAGGAGGTGTAGCTGATGCCCATCCGATACTTCATCAAGCAATGGCTGCTGCCACCTGGCCTATTGCTGCTGTTACTGGGTGCCGCCTGGTGGCTGCGACGAACACGGCCAAGGCTTGCTGCGCTGTGCTTCGCCTTGGGGCTTGGCGGCCTATGGCTGATGAGCCTGCCGTTGACGGTGCAGCAAACGGCGCGGTTGCTGGAAACCGAGCCGGCGCTGGAGCCTGGCGAGTGGGCGAACCTCGGCCGCCGGGCCGATGCCATCGTGGTGCTGGGGGCTGGCCGTGAGCGCGGCGACCCTGCCTGGGCCGGGGCTGACCAGCCGACGCCGACTGCGCTGGAGCGCCTGCGTTTTGCGGCGCGCCTGGCCAAGGCTTCGGGGCTGCCGGTACTGACCAGCGGGGGGCTGCATTACGGCACGCCGCCAAGCGAAGCCCGGTTGATGGCTGATAGCCTGTCCGAAGATTTCGGGGTTCAGGTGAAGTGGCGTGAAGAAGCCAGCCGTACCACCTGGGAGAATGCCCAGCTAACCGCAGCGCTGTTGCAGCCGCTTGGCGTGCGCCGGGTGGTGGTGGTGACGCAAGCCTGGCACATGCAGCGCTCGCGCTGGAGCTTCGAACAGGCGGGGTTCACGGTGGTGCCAGCACCGGTGGGGTTCCTGGGGCGCGACCCTGCCCGCCCCTTCGCTGGCTTGCTGCCCGAGAGCCGATCGGTGTGGCAGAACGGGCAGCTACTCAATGAAATGGCAGGCTTGGCAGGCTACCGCTTGTTTTATTGAAGCGCCCGCGTGCGCGTGCTGGGCGAGCAGAGCCTGGGGGCGCGCTAGTGCCCGTCTTGATGATGGTTTCGCCTGTGATAACCAGCGCCGCTCGCGCGGCGCATCGCGAGCTGCGCTCGCTCCTACATTTTTCGGGGCAGGTTTAGACAGCCCTGGCAACCCGCCCGGCCAGCAGCGCCCAGCCCAGCAGCAGGCCGCACACGATTGCCAACGGCCATGAGCGCCACTGCAGGTACGGCGTGAGCTGCTGCATCGGCACCACTTCGCCATACATCACCGCCTGCTGGAACTGAGGCACCTGGGCTGTGATGCGGCCATACGGGTTGATCAGGGCCGTGACGCCGTTGTTGGTGGCACGGATCATCCAGCGCCCCGCTTCGAGTGCACGCATCTGCGCCATCTGCAGGTGTTGCAGCGGGCCGATGGAGGTGCCGAACCAGGTGTCGTTGCTGATGGTCAGCAGCAGGTCGCTGCGCGCGGCAAGGCCTGCGGCGAACTCCGGGTAGACCACCTCGTAGCAGATGTACGGTGCAATCTGGTAACCCTTGGCCTGCAGCAAAGCCTGGTCTTCCGGCCCGCGAGCGAAGTCGGACATGGGCAGGTTGAAGAACTCGATCAGCCCACGCAGCATGTCCTGCAGCGGCACGTATTCACCAAATGGCACCAGCTTCTGCTTGAGGTACGTACCGTCACCCTCGCCAGCAACCGTAATGCCATTGAAGTAGCGGCGCTGGCGGTGCACCACCTCGCGCACCGGCACCCCGGTGATCAGCGCCGAATGACGTTCGGCGGCAAAGCGGCCCATCATGTCGATGTAGCCCTGGGCCTGGTCCTTGAGCACCGGCACTGCGGTTTCCGGCCATATCAGCAGGTCCACTGGCCGGGAACTGAAGCTCAGGTCACGGTACAGCGCCAGTTGCGCGTCGATGTGTGCAGGGTCCCATTTGACGTCTTGCTCGACGTTGCCCTGGATGGCAGCCACCTTCAGCGGGTCGCCTGCCGGGGTAGTCCAGGCGTGGCCTTTCAGCGCCAGGCCAAGGCCCCAGGGGGTGAGGAGCAGCACGCACGCCACAGCCAGGAATGCCGGGCGCGCACGCAAGCGGTGCAGGTTGCACAACAGTGCAGCGGTCAAAGCCAGGGTGAACGAGACCAGCCACACGCCGCCGAGCGGTGCCAGGCCTGCGAGTGGGCCGTCCAGCTGGCTGTAACCCGCGTACAGCCACGGGAAGCCAGTGAGAAACCAGCCACGGAAGGCCTCTTGCAGCAGCCACAATGCCGCGAAGCACAGGGCATCGGCCAACGGTGCCTCGTTGCGCCGCAGCCAACGGGCCCACAACCAGGTGGGCAAGGCGAAGAACCAGGCCAGGGCGGCAAAGAATGCTAGCAGCAAGGCGATCGCCAGCACCGGCGAAGCGCCGCCGTAGGTGGTCATGCTGACGTAGATCCACCAGGTGCCGGCCCCGTAAAGGCCAAAGCCGAACCACCAGCCGCGCCACAGGGCCTGGCGCGGGCTGAGCTCGCGCAGGCCCAGGTAGAGCACCGCTATGGACAGCAGCGCCAGCGGCCAGATATCGAAGGGCGCCAGCGCCAGCAGGGTGGAAGCACCGGCCGCCAGGGCCAGCAGGTTACCGGGCCAGCCGGGGCGGGTGATCCAGTGCATGTTTGTCCTTAACGGTTGATCGGGGTCAGGCGCAGCAGGTGTATGCGCCGGCTGTCGGCATTCAGGACACGGAACTTGTACGAGCCGATTTCGGTGGTCTCGTTACGTTTGGGCAGGTGCCCGAACGCACTCATGACCAGGCCGCCGACCGTATCGAACTCGTCATCGGAGAAGCCGCTGTCGAAGAATTCGTTGAAGTTCTCGATGGGCGTCAGCGCCTTGACCAGGAAGTCGCCGCTGGGCAGCGGCTTGATGTAGCTGTCTTCCTCGACGTCGTGCTCGTCTTCGATATCGCCGACGATCTGTTCCAGCACATCCTCAATGGTGACCAGACCGGCCACCCCACCGTACTCATCGATGACGATGGCCATGTGGTTGTGGTTGGCGCGGAATTCACGCAGCAGCACATTCAGGCGCTTGGACTCCGGCACGAAGGTGGCAGGGCGCAGCAGGTCCTTGATGTTGAAGCTGTCGCCATTCTCTTTGAGAATCAGCGGGAGCAGGTCTTTGGCGAGCAGCACGCCCAGCACATCGTCGTGGCTTTCGCCGATGACAGGGTAGCGCGAGTGCGCCGCATCGATCACCGCCGGCAGGAATTCGCGCGGCGACTGGCCAGCGCGGATGCTGTTCATCTGCGAGCGCGGCACCATGATGTCGCGTACCTGCAGGTCGGCCACCTGGATGGCGCCTTCGACGATAGTCAGCGCTTCGCTGTCCAGCAGTTTGTTCTGGTGAGCTTCGCGCAGCAGCTCGAGGAGCTCCTGGCGGTTTTTCGGCTCATGGGCAAAAGCCTGGGTCAGTTTGCCCAGCCAGGACTTTTGCCCGTTGCTCGATCGATCTTCGCTCATGGCGGTTCTCGTGATCCTTGGTGTATCAGTGTGTGATTGAGTCGGTTTCATCGTCGGCATACGGGTCGGGGTGACCCAGTTCCGCCAGCAAATCCCGTTCCAGGCCTTCCATTTCTTCGGCCTCGTCATCGTCGATGTGGTCGTAGCCGAGCAGGTGCAGGCAGCCGTGGATGACCAAGTGCGCCCAGTGGGCCTCCAGCGGCTTGCCTTGTTCGGCAGCCTCACGTTCGACCACGGGCACGCAAATGACCAGGTCGCCCAGCAGCGGGATATCGAGCAGGTCATCGGGCACGTCTGCAGGGAACGACAGCACGTTGGTGGCGTAGTCTTTGTGCCGGTACGTGTGATTGAGTTCCCGCCCTTCGGCTTCGTCGACCAGACGAATGGTCATCTCGGAATCGGCCTGGCGCTGACGCAAGGCAAGTTCGCACCAGCGGCGGAACGCCGCGTCATCCGGGGCGGCCGCGTCGGTCGCCCGTTGCATGTCCAGTTCAAGCATCTTTGCCAGGCGCCTCGGGCTTGGCCTGGCGGGCGTCGAAGCGGTCGTAGGCTTCGACGATGCGCTGTACCAGTGGGTGACGGACCACGTCCTTGGGCTGGAAGTGGGTAAAGCTGATACCCGGTACGTCCCTGAGCACCTCGATCACGTGGGCCAGGCCCGACTTGGTGCCACGCGGCAGGTCTACCTGGGTGATGTCACCGGTAATCACCGCCGTTGAACCGAAGCCGATACGGGTAAGGAACATTTTCATCTGTTCGAGCGTGGTGTTCTGGCTTTCGTCGAGGATGATGAAGCTGTTGTTCAAGGTGCGCCCGCGCATGTAGGCCAGCGGAGCGATCTCGATCACCTGGCGTTCGATCAGCTTGGCCACATGCTCGAAACCCAGCATCTCATACAGTGCGTCGTAGAGCGGTCGCAGGTACGGGTCGATCTTCTGCGCCAGGTCACCCGGCAGGAAGCCGAGCTTCTCGCCGGCCTCAACCGCCGGACGTACCAGCAGGATGCGCCGCACCTGTTCACGCTCCAGGGCGTCGACAGCGCAGGCAACGGCCAGGTAAGTCTTGCCAGTGCCCGCCGGGCCGATGCCGAAGTTGATGTCGTTGGCCAGAATTTCCTTCACGTAGCGCTGCTGGTTGACGCCACGGGGGCGGATATTGCCCTTGCGTGTGCGCAGCGAAACGCTGACCTCGTTGACCGCCGGGTTGTCGATGTTCTCGACAGCCGATTCCTGCAGGTACAGGTGCACGGTCTCCGGTGACAGCTCGGTGGCCTTGGTTTCACGGTAAAGACGGCGCAGCAGCTGCTCGGCAGCGCTGGTGGTCTTGGGGTCGCCGATCAGTTCGAACTGATTGCCGCGGTTGCGGATCTCGATGGCCAGGCGTTGTTCGATCAGGCGCAGATGCTCGTCGAACTGGCCACACAAGTTGGCGAAACGGGGGGCCTCGAAGGGCTCGAGGATGAAACGATGGGGTTCTATGGGTGCGTTCAAGGTCTTTTTTTAGCCGCTCGACGGCAATGGGTGTGAGCCCAAGAATAACCCTTGAATGGCAGTGGCGAAAGCCCCGATCGGCGCTGCCGGCTATGCAGCACTCAGGGCAATGGCGAGAACGGTGAGCGGCCGTCGGCGTTCTGCAGTTCCAGCAAATACTTGCGGAAGATCTGGCCGAGTACCTGAGTGGCGTGTTCCAGCTCGTCGCGGGGCATCTGCTCGGTGACCTCGTCGGCCATGTCCAGGGCATCTTCAGCGCCGTTGACTGCCGCCATCTTCAGCAGGATGTAGGCCTGCACGTTGTTGGCCTTGACCCCTTCACCACGGAAGAACATGGCACCCAGGCGGTACTGGGCTTCGGCATGACCTTGCAGCGACGCTTTCTGGAACCAGTCCAGTGCCTTGTTCAGGTCTTTGGGGGCCTGGGTGTAGTAATGCTCGCCCAGTTCGAACTGCGCCTGGGCATCCCCTGCGGTCGCGGTCTGCTCACAAGCCTTGAGTGCATTTGCCAGGTCTTCAGGCTGCACATTCAACGTGCAGCGCCCCGTTGCCGGGATAAGCAACGAGTTACCGCCCTCCGCCAGGGCCAGCAGGGGCTGAAGAAGCAGCAGGCAGCCCAGGGTGAGGGCGCGGCCGGTGCGGTTCATGGGGATCGACTTACCTCTGCAAAGCTGCGGCCAATGTCTCTGGTGGCACATTATGGGATAAGCAGCGCCAACCTTACAAAGTTTTACTGGAATTTATCTCGGGTTGGGGAAGTCGGCTGATTGTGCGCGGTGTTGATTGCCGGTAATGGCCCCCTCCAGCACCTGTGCGGGGCCATTACCGGCGCTGCATCACTTCAGCGCGGCAAAGGCCTTCTCAGCCGCATCCAGGGTGATTTGCAGCTCGTTGTCGCCATGGGCGATGGAGGTGAAGCCTGCCTCGAACGCGCTCGGGGCCAGGTACACGCCGCCGTCGAGCATCAGGTGGAAGAAGCGCTTGAAGCGCTCTGCATCGCTGGCCATCACGTCTTCGAACGTGACGATGTCGTCGGCGCCGCTGAAGTACAGGCCGAACATGGCACCCGCCTGGGTGGTGACGAACGGCACACCTGCGGCATCGGCGCGTTGCTGCAGGCCGTCCAGCATGCGGGTGGTGTAGTCGGTCAGCTCGGCGTGGAAGCCCGGGCGGCTGATGAGGTTGAGGGTGGTCAGGCCGGCGGCCATCGCCAGCGGGTTGCCCGACAGCGTGCCTGCCTGGTAAACCGGGCCGAGGGGGGCGATGCAGCCCATGATTTCGCGTTTGCCGCCAAAGCAGCCGACAGGCATGCCGCCGCCGACGATCTTGCCGAAGGTGGACAGGTCGGGGGTGATGCCGTAGTGGCCCTGGGCGCCGCCCAGCGAGACACGAAAGCCCGTCATCACTTCGTCGAAGATCAGCACCACACCGTGCTTGTCGCACTGCTCACGCAGGCCTTCGAGGAAGCCCGGGGCCGGCGGTACACAGTTCATGTTGCCGGCAACCGGCTCGACGATGATGCAGGCGATGGTCTGGCCGACTTCGGCGAGGGTTTTTTCGACCGCAGCGATATCATTGAACGGCAGGGTCAGGGTGTGCTTGGCGAAATCGGCCGGCACGCCTGCTGAGCTTGGCACGCCCTGGGTGAGCAGGCCAGAACCGGCCTTGACCAGCAGGCTGTCGGAGTGGCCGTGGTAGCAGCCTTCGAACTTGATGATGGCATCGCGACCGGTGTAGCCACGGGCCAGGCGGATGGCGCTCATGGTCGCTTCGGTGCCCGAGCTGACCATGCGTACCATTTCCATGGACGGTACCAGGGCGCAGACCAGGTCGGCCATTTCGGTTTCCATGGCGGTAGGGGCGCCGTAGGACAAGCCATGTTCCAGCTGGCGGCGTACGGCATCCAGCACGTCGGGGTGGCCGTGGCCAAGGATCATCGGGCCCCAGGAACCTACATAGTCGACGTAGCGCTTGTCATCCTCGTCTACGACGTAGGCACCTTCGGCGTGCTTGAAGAACAGCGGCGTACCGCCAACGCTTTTGAAGGCGCGCACGGGCGAGTTGACGCCCCCGGGGATGTGCTTCTGGGCTTGGGCGAACAGGGCTTCGGAACGGGACATGGAAGGCTCTCTCGAATCAGGATGCGAACAAGGCGTTGAAGGCGCGGGCGCGGCGGGTGACTTCCTGCGCGCTATCGGCACCGAACAGGCCGTGGATCACCGCCAGCAGGTCGGCGCCATGGGCAACCAGCGGGGCGGCATTGTCGAGGGTGATGCCGCCGATCACCGTGATCGGCAGCTTCACCTGGGTGCGCGCCTGTTCCAGCAGGCTGAGGCTGGCAGCGGGGGCACCCGGTTTGGTGGTGGAGTTGAAGAAGCGGCCAAAGGCGACATAGCTGGCCCCTTCGCTGGCCGCCTGGGCAGCGAGGTCCAGGTTGGCATGGCAGGTAGAACCGATGATTGCCTGGCGGCCCAGCAAAGCGCGGGCCGGCGTCAGTGGGCCATCGGTCTGGCCCAGGTGCACACCGACACCCAGGCGTGCAGCTAGCTCGGCATCGTCATTGATGATCAGTTGGGTGCCGTAACGCTCGCACAGGTTTTTCAGGGCCTCGGCCTCCCGCAGGCGGCGCGCGTCGTCGTCGCCCTTGTCACGGTACTGCAGCATGCACACACCGCCTTCGAGGGCTGCTTGCACATGGCTGAGAAAACGCCCGGCGAGCAGCTGGCTGTCGGTGATGGCGTACAGGCCCCGTAGTTTCATCGAACACCTCGTGTCAGGAGCAGAAGTCCAGCGGCAGGCGGCGCGGCACGTACTGGCCCTTGCCCAGCTGTTCTGCATCGCGCAGCGTGCGCCAGGTGTAGTCCAGGGCGCTGCGCACAGCGCTGTCCAGCTGTTCGCCCAAGGCCAGGCGGCCGGCCAGGGCGCTGGCCAGGGTGCAGCCCGAACCATGGTAGCTGCCCGGCAGACGCTGGCACGTCCAGGTGTGGTGCTGGCCGTCACGGCTGTACAGGCGGTTGTGGATTTCGGCTTCGTCGCCGTGGCCGCCGGTAATCAGCACGTGCTTGCAGAACTGCAGCAGTTTGTCTGCGCACTCATCGGCGCTGCCCTCGGGCAGTTCGGCAAGAATACGCGCCTCTGGCAGGTTGGGCGTGGCGATGGTTGCCAATGGCAACAGGCGCTCGCGCAGGGCGTAACCCACCTCGTCCTTGCCCAGCCGCCCGCCGCCGCCCGCGCGCAGTACTGGGTCGCACACCAGCGGCAGGTGCGGGTGCGCGGCCAGCAGTTCGGCGATGGTATCGACCATCTCGATAGAGCCGAGCATACCCAGCTTCACGGCGGCCACCTGGGAGTCGGCCAGCACGGCATTGGCCTGGGCCAGCACCCATGCCCGGTCGAGCACGCGGAAGTCGGAAACGTTGACGGTATCCTGCACAGTCAGGGCGGTCACCGCGGGCGCGGCGTGGCAGCCTTGGGCGAGCAGGGCTTCGATGTCTGCCTGCAGGCCGGCGCCGCCACTGGGGTCGTGGCCGGAGAGACAGAGGACAACGGGGCGGGAGGCGTAGGTATTCATGGTCGGCGAGCTTACCACCAAAGCGGTTTGAGGGGGCCGCCCCAGGTGCGGGTTTAGTTGCGTCAGGGTAAGTGCTGTAGTCAATAATGGCCTGTAACCACTGTTCTAGAGCGGTTTCTTCAGTGTTGCCTGCGGCAGCCTGACGCAGGTGTGCTAGAGTGCGCGCATCATTCGATCAATGGGTACTGCCGGCTCACGTCGTCTCAAACGGAAAGGAGGCGAACACGACGCGACTGGCCAGGCCATGCTGGGGCTGTATGCGCTATTTGCTGATTGTGTTGCTGGGTTTGCTGCCGGTGCTTGCCGGCGCGGTGGACTTCGCCGATACCACCCGTCACCTGCCTTTGGGCAAGGTCATGCAGGTGTATGAAGACCCAGACGGCAGTGCCAGCATCGCGCAGGTCAGCGCACCTGGCTTCGCCCAGCACTTTCGCCCTCACCAGCAAGCGGTGATGAACGCCGGCTATTCCACTTCGGTGTTCTGGCTCAAGCTTGAGCTGCGGCCCCTCGCGCAGGGCGCTGCCACGCCACGCCAGTGGTTGCTGGAACTCGCCTACCCGCCGCTCGATCACCTTGAACTGTACGTTGCCAACCCCGACGGGCATTTTCAGTTGGCTCAGCGCACGGGCGATGCCTTGCCTTACGACAGCCGCCAGATCCGCCAGAGCAACTACCTGTTCAGCCTGCAGTTGCCACCTGGGCAGGCCACCACTGTCTACTTGCGCCTGCACAGCCAGGGTTCGGTACAGGCGCCGCTGGCCCTGTGGGCGCCGGAGGCCTATCTGGAGGCGCAGCCCAGCCATTTCTACGTGCTGGGCATGATCTATGGCGTGCTGTTGGTGATGCTGGTGTACAACCTGTTCATTTACCTGAGCGTGCGCGATGTCAGTTACCTGTACTACATCCTGTATATCGCTTCGTTCGGGTTGTACCAGGTGTCGGTCAACGGTGCGGGCATTGCCTACCTGTGGCCAAACAGCCCTTGGTGGGCGAATGCCTGTACGCCGCTGTTCATCGGCGCTGCCGGGCTGTTTGGCTGCCAGTTCGCCCGGCACTTTTTGCAACTGCGCACCATCAGTCCGCGGTTTGACCGGCTGTTGCAGGCATTGATGCTGGGCGGCGCAGGGGTGATGGTGCTGGCCGTGACCCTGCGCTACGGCATCGCGTTGCGCATGGCAACGGCGCTGGCACTGCTGTTCACGGTGAGCATTTTCAGCGCCGGGCTGTATGCCTGGTGGCGTGGTTTGCGTGTGGCGCGGTGGTTCATCATCGCCTGGACGGCGTTTTTGCTGGGTGGGCTGGTCAACACGCTCATGGTCCTGGGTTACCTGCCGAACCTGTTCATCACCATGTACGCCAGCCAGCTGGGTTCGGCGCTGGAGGTGGCGTTGCTGTCGCTGGCGTTGGCCGACCGCATCAACAGCCTGCGCAATCAGCAGGCGCAGGCCCTGCGTGACACCGGCCGCACGCTGGAGCAAGTCAACCAGCAGTTAGCCACCAGTAACCGGCTGAAGGATGAGTTTCTGGCCAGCGTTACCCATGAACTGCGCACGCCCATGAACGGTGTGATCGGCTCGCTGGAGTTGATGCAGACCCTGCCGATGGACTCGGAAATGGCCCATTACCACCGCACTGCCGTGGGGTCGGCGCAGGGCATGATGGACCTGGTGGATGCCATTCTCACCCTGTCTGAACTGCAGGCAGGCCGCCTGCGCGCGCACCCCGCGCCCTTCAGCCTGCGCGCACTGCTGCAGGGCTTGCGTGCAGGGTATGCGGGGCGGGCGTTGAGCAAGGGGCTGTACCTGAGCCTGGACATTCCCGCCGACATCCCGGATGAGCTGCTGGGTGACGCGCAAAAGCTGGCCCGTTGCCTGGGTTGCCTGGTGGACAACGGGTTGAAGTTCACCCACCAGGGCGGTGTGACGGTTCAGGTGCGTGGGCGCCGTTTGGGGCCGAGGGATCTGGCGTTGAGCTTTACCGTGAGCGACAGCGGCATTGGCTTCGATGACCTGGAGCAGTCGACCCTGTACCAGCGCTTCTTCCAGGTGGATGGGTCGATGACCCGGCGCTATGGCGGGCTGGGTATCGGGCTGTCGATCTGCCGGCAGATGGGCGAGTTGCTGGGCGCACGGTTGGCCCATGAGTCCACACGTGGGCTAGGGAGCCGGTTTGAGTTGAGTGTGAACATGGCGATTTCGCAGGTGCAGATGAGCCCGGATATCCGGCAGGCGCGGCGCTTGCCCTGAGGGTACGGGATTGGGCTGGAGTGTGTTCGCCATGGCAGGTGCAGCGCCTGACAGAACGAGCGCCGCCCGCGCGGCGCATCGCGAGCTATGCTCGCATGGCGCAGGAATAATTGGCCCAAATAAACTGTAGGAGCGAGCGCAGCTCGCGATGCGCCGCGCGGGCGGCGCGCGATCCCTCAAGCGCTGCAAATCCTGCGGCGAGCTTTGACTCCCCCGGATCCAGGAGCCCTCCATGAACCTGCACCAGTACGCTGAAACCCACGAAGTCACCAACCAGCCCCCACCCCTGGATGGCGCCAACCTCTACCGCCTCGACCTGCCGCTTCAGGAGTGGTCCAGGCGTTACGGGGCGGGCTGGGCCGAGTCGCGGATTGATACCTACGGCGCGCTGGCCGGTGGGCCATTGATGCAGGCAGGTTTCCTGGCCAACGCGCACAAACCCGAATTCAGCAGCCATGACCGCTATGGCCACCGTATCGACCTGGTCGAATTCCACCCGGCCTACCATGAACTGATGCGCACCGCCGTCGAGCATGGCCTCCCTTCGCTGCCTTGGGCCGAACCCCGCCCCGGCGCCCACGTGGCGCGGGCCTCGATGACCTACCTGCACAGCCAGGCCGAGGCGGGCAGCGGTTGCCCGCTGACCATGACCTTCGCTGCCGTGCCGGCGCTGCGGCTGCAACCCGAGCTGGCCGAGTACTGGCTGCCGAAGATCCTGGCCTGCCAGTACGACCCGCGCAATGTCGGCGACCGGCACAAGGCAGGCGTCACCCTGGGCATGGCCATGACCGAAAAGCAGGGGGGGACCGATGTGCGCGCCAACACCACCCGGGCTTACCCGGTGGGGGCGCCGGGGCCGGGCCAGCCTTATGAGCTGGTTGGCCACAAATGGTTTTGTTCGGCGCCGATGTGCGATGCCTTCCTCACCTTGGCGCAAACCGAGAAAGGCCTCAGTTGCTTCCTGTTGCCGCGCCATCGCCCGGACGACAACCGCAACCAGTTCTACATCCAGCGGCTCAAGAACAAGCTGGGCAATTGCGCCAATGCCTCCAGCGAGGTCGAATTCCGGGGGGCGCTGGCGTGGATGGTCGGCGAAGAGGGGCGGGGTGTACCGACCATCATCGAAATGGTGGCGATGACGCGCTTCGACTGCATGGTTGGCTCCAGCGCCCTGATGCGCCAGGCACTGACCCAGGCTGCCCACCACTGTGCGCATCGCAAGGTGGGCGGGCGGTTGTTGAACGCCCAGCCATTGATGCAGAACGTGCTGGCCGACCTGGCGCTGGAAAGCGAGGCCGCGCTGGCCTTGAGCCTGCGCATGGGGCAGGCACTGGAGCAACTGGATGACCCGCAGCAGGCTCATTTTGCACGGCTGGTCACGGCAGTGGGCAAATACTGGCTGTGCAAACGCGCCCCCGGCATGATCAACGAAGCGGCCGAATGCCTGGGCGGTGCCGGTTATGTGGAAGACAGCATCCTGCCGCGGCTGTACCGCGAAGCGCCAGTGAACTCGACCTGGGAAGGCTCGGGCAACGTGCAATGCCTGGACGTGCTGCGGGCCTTGTCCAAGGAGCCGGGCGTGCTGGATGCGCTGTTTACAGAACTGGGCGATGGCCATGGCGACCCTCGCCTGGCGGCGCATATCGGCAACCTGAAGGCCGCGTTTACCGACACCGGTGACCTGCAGTACCGGGCGCGGCAGCTGACCGAAGACATTGCCCTGGCGCTGCAGGCCAAGCTGTTGCTACAGGCGGGTAACGCGGTGGTCAGCGATGCGTTCATCGGTAGCCGCCTGGCAGGCAGTGGGCGGGCGTACGGGGCGCTGCCGCGGGGGGCCGATGTGGAGGCGTTGGTGGCAAGGGCCACGCCAGCCTGGGTGGGATGAATGGGCTGTTCTGAGGGTGGGCACGGGTTTACAGGTGCGGTGCTGAGCTCAAGGGGGGCGAATGGGTGCAACACCGATCAATGGGGGTGTATTTGCCCAAGAAGGCAGGCAAGATGATTCCCATGCATGTCCAGACAGGAAGCACAGTGTGAGCCAAGCGTTTGAAGTCGTTGATACTCCCGAACAGGCCGTCGATCGTCTGGCGGCCTTGCACGAGCAGGCCACCAGTGCCCTCAGCCAGGCCCTGAAACGTTACCTGAAGGACCGTACCGAGCCCGATGCCCAGGCGCGTGACCTGTTCCGCTACCCGGCGTTGCGCCTGACCTACTACAGCCACGGCGAAGTCGCGGCCACCACGCGAGCCTACGCCAAGGTGCAGGTGGCCGGTACCTACAGCGTCACCATCACCCAGCCGGCTGCGTTCCGCGGTTACCTGCTGGAGCAACTGCGCCCGTTGATGCACGACTACACCGTCACGGTGGAGGTGGGCGTCAGCGAGCAGAGCATCCCGTACCCCTACGTGGTCGACCAGGGCGATGAACTGGCGGGTAGCGGCATCACCGCGGCGCAGCTGGCGCGGGTGTTCCCCAGCACCGACCTGTCTGCTGCCACTGACAACATCGCCGACGGCCTGTACGACTGGGACAGCACCGATACCTTGCCCCTGGCGCTGTTCGACGCGGCACGCGTCGACTTCTCGCTGCGCCGGCTGGTGCACTACACTGGTAGCGACTGGCGCCATGTGCAGCCCTGGATCCTGCTGACCAACTACCACCGCTATGTGGACCAGTTCATCAGCCACGGTCTGGACCAACTGCGCGATGACCCGCGCTTCGTGCGCATGGTGCTGCCCGGCAACGTGGTGATCGAAAAGGCCATGGACCATGGCGAGGCGCAGGCCCTGGTGGCCGGCGTGGTGTGGCACCGCTACCAGATGCCGGCTTACCACCTGATCGCCGAAGACGGCGATGGCATCACCCTGGTCAACATCGGTGTAGGCCCGTCCAATGCCAAGAACATCACCGACCACCTGGCCGTGCTGCGCCCGCACTGCTGGCTGATGATCGGCCACTGTGGCGGCCTGCGCCAGTCGCAGACCATCGGTGACTACGTACTGGCCCATGCCTACATGCGCCGTGACGGCATCCTGGACCGGGTAGTACCGCCGAATATTCCGATCCCTGCCCTGGCCGAGGTGCAAATGGCGTTGCAGGAGGCGGCTGCGCAGGTGACCGGCGAACGCGGCGAGCAGTTGAAGAAGCGCCTGCGCACCGGCACCGTGCTGACCTACGACGACCGCAACTGGGAGCTGCGCTGGGCTCAGGAGCGGCCGCTGATCAACCTGTCCCGCGCCGTGGCCGTGGACATGGAAAGCGGCACCATCGCCGCCCAGGGTTACCGCCTGCGGGTGCCTTACGGCACGCTGCTGTGCGTATCGGACAAGCCGCTGCACAGCGAAATCAAGCTGCCGGGTTCGGCCAACGCGTTCTACAACCGTGCTGTCAGCCAGCACCTGAAGATCGGTATCGCTGCGCTGGACCTGTTGCGCACCGAGCTCAACTCGCTGCACTCGCGTAAACTGCGCAGCTTCGATGAGCCGCCGTTCCGCTGAGGGTCCATGTCACTGCCACCCCGTTCCAAGCCGCGCCGCCCCCAGGCGCGGCCTGCTCCCGGCCCCCGCCGCCAGGCCAAGGCGCCACCGGCCGAGCCGCGGCTGATCCTGTTCAACAAGCCCTTCGACGTGTTGACCCAGTTCAGCGACGGGGAAGGCCGTGCCACGCTCAAGGACTTCATCGACATCCCCGGTGTATACCCGGCCGGGCGCCTGGACCGGGACAGCGAAGGCTTGCTGCTGCTGACCAACGACGGCAGCCTGCAGGCGCGAATCGCCGACCCCAGGCACAAGCTGGCCAAGACCTACTGGGTGCAGGTAGAGGGTGAGCCCAGCGACGAGCAGTTGCAGCGCTTGCGCGAGGGTGTGCAGTTGAATGATGGGCTCACGCTGCCCGCTGAGGCTCGCCGCCTGGAAGAGCCCCAGCTGTGGCCGCGCAACCCGCCGGTGCGCTTTCGCAAGAGCGTGCCCACCCACTGGCTTGAGCTGGTGATCCGCGAAGGCCGTAACCGCCAGGTACGGCGCATGACGGCGGCCGTAGGGCTACCGACCTTGCGCCTAGTGCGGGTACGCATCGGCGACTGGGCACTGGATGGCCTGGAGCAGGGTTGCTGGCGTGAAGTGGCGCCGGCCCTTTAACGCTCAGACGCCCTCCAGAAAGCCCACCACCACGCTTTTGATCACGAAGGCCAGCACGCCCAGCCCCAGCACGAAGAACAGGATGAAGGTGCCGAACCGCCCGGCCTTGGATTTCTTGGCCAGGTCCCACACGATGAACCCCATGAAACCGATCAACACGGTGACCAGGATGATCATCATCCATTCTTCGAATACGGCAGGATCCATCAGGGTTCTCCAGGCAGGCTGAGCGGGCGATTATACGCCCAGGCTCAACGGCATTTACCGCAGGTGGGTCAATGGAAGCTCGGTACTGGCCAGTACCTGGTTCAGCACGAAGCTCGAGCGCACGCTGGTAACGCCTTCGATCCGCGTCAGGCTGCCCAGCAACAGCTTCTGGTAATGGTCCATGTCGGGCACCACCACTTTGAGCTGGTAGTCGGCATCCATACCGGTCACCAGGCTGCATTCGAGCACTTGCGGCAGGTTGCGGATGGCCGCCTCGAAGGTTTCGAAACGTTCGGGCGTGTGCCGGTCCATGCCGATCAGCACGTAGGCGGTCAGGCTCAGGCCCAGCTTCTTGCGGTCGAGCAAGGCCACCTGCCGGGCGATGTAGCCATCGTCCTCCAGCTGTTTGACCCGACGCGAGCAGGGCGAGGGCGACAGGCCGATGCGCTCGGCCAGTTCCTGGTTGGAGATGCGGGCATCGCGCTGCAATTCGGCGAGGATGCTCAGGTCGTAGCGGTCGAGTTTGCTCACGTGTTGATCCTTTTCTTTTCAGATTGCGGCGAATTATCAATCCAGGGTAAAAAATTGCGCAAGTGCTATTTATCCGAGCAATCTTCGCAATCCTGTGCCGCCTCTGCCCCGGTATCTTAATCAACAGAATCACTGCCCGGACATCAGTCCACGGCGACGCGCCCTAGGCGGGCGGTCGCGGCCAGCCATCCAACAGGATGTGCCAGGCCCCCGGGCTACGCACCTTCCAGAAGACGGTGTGAGGTGAGCCGGGGCCACAAGCGCCGAGCACGGACGACAATTCCTGAAGGGAGGCCCCAGTGGCCTCCCTTTTTTCATGGTCGCAAATTTAATGGGCCTGCTCGGCCGGCGCGGTAGACTGTCGTCGCTAGCCGTTTTTTCAACCGAGAGGCATACCATGAAGTCGCGTATTCGGCTGTGGGCAGGTGTGGGTTTGCTGGGCTTGGGCGTTAGCCTGGGCGCTGTGGCCGCCGGGCCGGGCGAGGGCCCGGGCGCACCCGGCCCGCAGCCACCCGGTGAAGCTGGGCCCGGCGCTGCGCCTGCCCCTGCGCCAGGCCGGGCGCTGAATTCACGCGATGAAGTGCAGCAAACCCAGCCGCCACGCCCGGGCTATTACCAGGATATTCCGCGGCGCCACGGCGATGACCGGCCGTGGCGTGGCGATGGCCCTGGCCGTGGGCCTGGTGAAGGCTGGCATGGCCGGCCCGGCGGGCAGGGCAGCGGTTGGGGCCCTGGGCCCCGGTACCGGCCGGGGCAGACCGTGGAGCGCTTCCCTGACCAGTACTGGAAGGTGCCCTACGGCGGCCGGGACTACTTCTACTCTGGCGGGTATTGGTACCGTCCACACGGCAGGGAATACGTCGTGGTGGCACCGCCCCACGGGGTGCGTGTGGACTACCTGCCCCCCTATGCCCGGGAGGTGACGCGGGACGGTGCACTGTTCTACCTGGTGGCCGACACCTACTACCAATACCTGGATGACAGCCGCCAGTACGTGGTGGTCAACCCACCTGCCGTCGCGCCGCCGCCTGGGCCTGGGCCGGCAGAACAAGGCGGGTACGACGTGGTGGCCTACCCGATGTACGGCCAGGGCCCGCAGCAGCAGGAGCAGGACCGTTACCAGTGCCACCGCTGGGCAGTCAGCCAGTCAGGCTTCGACCCCGCCACCGCAGCCTATGCGCCCCCTGCACCGGTTGTGGATAACTACCGCCGGGCATTGGGCGCCTGCTTCAGCGGCAGGGGTTACAGCATCAACTGAGGCGTGCCCGTCAAAGAGGGTCGGCGTGCACGATCACATCCGCCTTCGGGTAATGCTGGCGGATCACCTCCGAGGCCTGCACGCACAAGCTGTGGGCCTGGTGCAGAGGCAACTGCCCGGGCAGCTCGATGTGCAACTGCACGAACCACTGGTTGCCTGACATGCGCGTGCGCAGGTCATGCACCCCCTGTACCCCGTCGATAGCCAGCACTCGGCGGGCCATGTCATCGCTGACATCACCCGGCAGCTCCTTGTCCATGAGGATGGCCGTGCTTTCACGGGCAATCTGCAAGGCGCTCCACAAGATGTAGAAAGCGATGCCCAGGCCGAACAAGGCGTCAAGTTGTGGCCAGCCGAAACGAGCCAGCAGCAACGCCAGCAGGATGCTGCCGTTGAGCAGCAGGTCGGAGCGGTAATGCAGCGAGTCGGCGCGCACTGCCGTGGAGCCCGTCACCCGGATGACCTTGCGCTGCAAGGCGAGCAACGCGACCGTGAGTGCCAGCGACAACAGCATCACGGCGATACCCACTGCCGTGTCGCCCAAGGGTTGCGGTGCCTGCAGGCGCTCGACCGCCTGCAGGCCGATCAGCACCGCACTGCCGCCGATGAACAGCGCCTGTGCAATGCCGGCCAGGGCTTCGGCCTTGCCATGGCCGAAACGGTGGTCGTCATCGGCGGGCCGCAGCGCATAGTGCACGGCCAGCAGGTTGAGGAAGGAAGCCACTGCATCCAGTGCCGAGTCGGTCAGCCCGGCCAGCAGGCTGACCGAACCGCTCAGCCACCAGGCCAGCGCCTTGCTCACCACCAGAATACTGGCTACCGCCAACGAGGCGCGGGTAGCCAGGCGCAGCAGGCGCTGGTGTTCGGCCGGGGTCGTCATGGCAGGGCCTCGCGGGGTCAGGCCGCAGGTGCCAGGCCCAGGCTGGCCAGCTGCTCCGCGCTGCCGCGGTGCTGGATAAGCCGTGGGTCGTCCAGCGGCAGGCGCTGGCCCAGTTCGCTTTCAAGAATGGCTTGCAGCTTCAGGTTGTCCACCTTGCCATCCGGGGTGACGGCATTACGCAGCTTGGCGGGGTCTACCTGGGCGGTTTGGCCGCGCGGGTAGTAGATGGCACCGGTGGCGAAGTCGACGCCAAAGGCGACCAGCCCCGGGATTACGTAGAACAGAATGCCGATGGCATCGAGCACGGCAATGGCCGGGTCGACCTTGCCGTCGATCTGACCGCGACGGTCTGGGTAGAAAATCGTGCCGCAAGCCGTCAGCTGGGTCAGCAGGGTGACGACGAGGGCGCCACCGATTACGCGGGATGGGATGCGCATGTAGATCTCCGGAGGGCATTCAGCAGGGCAGGCAAGGCGCCCGCAACCAACAGCTAAGACCATGATAGAGCAGGGTCGGTTCGCCGTTATACTCGCGTCTCTGTTCGAGGGCCACCATGATTTCTTTACCGATCGATGCCGTTTTGCCTGCGCTGCGCCAAGCCTTGCAAGCCCGTGATGAAGCGGTGCTCGAAGCACCGCCCGGCGCCGGCAAGACCACCCGTGTGCCGCTGGCATTGCTGAATGAACCCTGGCTGGGCACCCAGAAGATCCTGATGCTCGAACCGCGCCGCCTGGCAGCTCGGGCTGCTGCCGAGCGGTTGGCCAGCGAGCTGGGGGAAAAGGTGGGCGAAACGGTGGGCTACCGCATTCGGCTGGACAGCAAGGTAGGGCCTGCGACGCGCATCGAAGTGGTGACCGAGGGCATCCTGACCCGCCGCTTGCAGGCCGACCCCGCGTTGGAGGGGGTGGGGTTGCTGATTTTCGACGAATTCCACGAGCGCAGCCTGGATGCCGACCTGGCCCTGGCCCTTGGCCTGAACGGTCGGGAGCTACTGCGTGACGACCCGCCGCTGAAGATTCTGCTAATGTCGGCCACCCTTGAAGGGGAGCGCCTGTCTCGGCTGTTGGGCGATGCGCCAGTGGTCAGCAGCCAGGGGCGCATGTACCCCGTGGACATCCGCTGGGGGCGGCCGTTTCAGCCGGGTGAGTTCATCGAGCCTCGGGTCGTCGACAGTGTGCTCAATGCCCTGGCCGACCAGGCCGGCAGCCTGCTGGTCTTTCTGCCGGGGCAGGCGGAGATCCGCCGCGTCCATCAGAGCCTGGAGGAGGCCTTGGCGGATCGCCCCGAGGTTTTGCTGTGCCCGTTGCACGGTGAACTGGACCTCAGTGCCCAGCGGGCAGCGATCAACCCAGCCCCGGACGGGCGACGCAAAGTGGTGCTGGCAACCAATATCGCCGAAACCAGCCTGACCATCGAAGGCGTACGCGTGGTCATTGATGCCGGGCTGTCGCGGGTGCCGCGCTTCGACCCAGGCAGCGGCATGACCCGCCTGGATACCCAGCGCATTTCCCGCGCCAGTGCTACCCAGCGTGCGGGCCGCGCGGGCCGCCTGGAGCCCGGGGTGTGCTACCGCCTGTGGTCCGAGGCCCAGCACGACCAACTGGCCGCCCATGGCAGTGCGGAGATTCTGCAGGCCGACCTGGCTGGCCTGGCCTTGCAACTGGCCCGGTGGGGCGTGACACCTGGCCAACTGTGCTGGCTCGACCAGCCGCCCACCGCTGCGTTCGCCCAGGCTCAGGACCTGCTGCAGCGGCTGGGGGCGTTCAAGCCGGGCAGCCAGGGCCACCTTGGTGAGCACGGCCAGGCGATGGCCGAGTTGCCCGCACACCCACGCATCGCTCACCTGCTGCTGCGCGGGCAAGCCCTGGGGTTGTCGCGCATGGCCTGTGACGTGGCCGCGCTGCTGGGGGAGCGGGATATCCAGCGCGGCGGCGGTGCAGACCTGCACAGCCGGCTGGCGCTGGTCAGCGGTGAGCACAACGCCGGCCGTAGTGGCCAGGGCGGCGTTCAACGTGCCCGGCAGCTGTCGCGCCAGTACCGTAACCTCTTGCAAGGTAATGCCCGTCACGCCGTGGCTGACCCCGATCATCCGCGCTGGTTGGGCGCGCTGCTGGCATGCGCCTACCCCGACCGCATTGCTCAGCAGCGCCGCGAAGGCAGTGCGGAGTACCGGCTGGCGAATGGCCGTGCCGCCCTGTTTGCCGAAAGTGACGCGCTGATGAAATGCCCGTGGCTGGTGGTCGCGGACCTGGGCAGCCGCCAGGGCCAGCGGGAGGAACGGATCTACCTGGCTGCCGAGTTCGACCCCGCCCTGCTGGACGATGTGCTGGCCGACCAGGTGCAGCGGGTGGACGTTCTCGATTGGGATGAGCGCGAGCAGGTGTTGCGTGCCGAGCGGCAGGTGAAAGTGGGGGCGCTCATACTCAGCCGCGAACCGCTGGCTGGCCTGGACGACGACGCACGCGCCCGGGCATTGCTTGGGCTGGTGCGGCGCAAGGGCTTGAACCTGTTGCCCTGGACCCCTGACCTGCGTCAGTGGCAAGCCCGGGTGGCGTTGTTGCGCCAGCTGGACATGGCCCAGAGCGCGAGCAGCGAATGGCCGGACCTCACTGACCAGGCCTTGCTCGACGGCCTTGAAGACTGGCTACAGCCCTATCTGGGCAAAGTCTCGCGTTTGAGCCATTTTGCTGCCCTGGACCTGCCAACGCTGCTGCGCAACCTGTTGCCATGGCCGCTGCCACAGCGGCTGGAAGAGCAGGCCCCGGCCCACCTACGTGTACCGTCAGGTTCCAGTATTCGCCTGGACTACAGCGAGAACCCGCCGATTCTGGCCGTACGGCTGCAGGAGCTGTTCGGCCTGGCGGACACCCCACGCATTGCCAATGGCCGCCAGCAGGTGAAGCTGCACCTGCTTTCGCCTGCACGGCGGCCCGTGCAGGTGACGCAGGACCTGGCCAACTTCTGGCGGACAACCTATGCCGAGGTGAAAAAGGACCTGAAGGGGCGGTACCCCAAGCATTACTGGCCGGACGACCCTTTGGTGGCCGAGGCGACAGCGCGGGCCAAGCCGCGAGGAACGTGAACCGGGAGGGGCCGCAAGGCGGCCCCCGACCCCTCAACCCTCCTGCCTGAGCAAGAAGTTGTACACATCCCCTTCCTCCACATTCAGCAACGCCACCCACTCACCGCTGTGGTGCGGCGTGTCCTTGATAGCCCCTACGCGATACCCGCGGTGGTCGCGCAAGTGGCAGACAAGCCCTTCGTCAGTCTGGCGCAGCGGTTCGATCTTCCAGGGATCCGTTACTTCGGCATGCCAGTAGAAGCCCAGGTAGCCATTACGGCTCACCCCCAGTTTCTTGGTTTGTGGGCGCCCTGGAACCGTAATGTTGTAGTGCAGGCGGTCATCGGTAGCTGAAAGGTAATGGAAGTCCATCAGTGGTGAGTCTTGCCGCCCACCGGCTTGCAGCCAGTCATCCTCAGGGGTCACGCCCCAGCTGAACTTGTCTGAACTGCGGCTGAGGCGCAGTGGCACAGTGCTGTTGGCTACACGCATGTACAGCCGGGCGCGAAACGAACGGGCGAAATGTGCCTCAATGGCGCTATCCATAGGGGGTTCCTCGAAAGCCTGTTGGAGATAGGCACGCTAATGCAGCGTGCCAAACCCCAGCAGGCCGAAGGCTTTCCCTTGTCGCCTCACGCTGCCTGCTGGCCCTCCAGCAGCATGAACAGCCGGTACAGCACCACGGTGCTGTACAACTGCAGGAAGCCGCTGAGGCTGTCCATGATCAGCTCTGTGCCAGGGGACGGGTCGGGCAGGGCCAGCAGCATCAGCCCATCGATCAGCCAGATCGGTGCCAGTGCACCGACCATGCACACCAGAATGCGCATGAAATGGCCCGTGGTCATGCGGGCGCTCTCGCGCATGGCCTGCACTGTCGGCAGGCCGCGCAGTACCAGCAGGTATTCGGCGAACACCAGGTTCACCATGATCCACACACCCGGAATGACGAACAGGGCAAGGCCCGCCATGATCAACAGCGAGCTGATCAGAATCAGCAGCGCCAGCGGTGGCCACAGTTGCACGGCGCGGGCGAGCAGGTCGCGGTTGGCCACCACCTGGCCGTTGCTGCGGGTGTCGAGAAACAGGATCAGTGCGGCGCTGTACAGCGGGTAGCACAGCAAGCTGATCAGCATGCCGTAGGCCGGTGAAGCCTGGTCGCCCAGCTGGCGGTACAGCAGTTGAGTGATCAGGGCTTCCACCACCACCAGTGGCAAACACAGCGGCAGGATGGCGCCGAGGTGGCGGTAAAAGAAACTCAGGGAGTCGCGCAGGACGCTCAGCGGATTCATCGGTCAACATCGCATGGCAATTGAAACAGGGCGGTAACTTTAGCCCAAAGCACGCCTGGAGCTGTCACTTGCTGAAAAAAGTTTCACGGCGCAGGTGATTGAATCAGGCGCCGTCACGCCCCATCTTTGAGGCTGTCCGTTGCCCTGCTACCCACGAGGTCGCCCATGAATACCGAAGAACAAACCCTGATCGATGGCCTGTTTGGCCGCATCAAGCAAGCCGAGGACCCGAACCAGCCTCGCGATGCCCAGGCCATGGCCTGCATCGAAGCGCACCTACGTCAGCAGCCGGCGGCCCCGTACTACATGGCCCAGGCGATTCTGGTACAAGAGGCTGCCATCAAGCAGCTGGACGAGCAGAACAAGCAACTGCAGGCCGAGCTCAAGCAAGCGCGCGCCCAGGCCGAGGCTGCGCAGGCAGGCAATGCCGCGCCTAGCTCGGGCGGCGGCGGTTTTCTGTCGAGCATCTTCGGCACGGGCGGGCGCAGTGCAGCCCCGGCTGCGCAGCCGCAACGGCCTGCTGCGGCCCCCGTAGCACCGTCCGCTGGGGGCTGGCGCGAGCCGTCGGCCCCAGGCTTTTCTCAGCCGCAGGCCCAGCAACCTGGTGTTGGCGCGGCCCCAGCCCCTGCCCGCAGTGGTGCCAGCAGCTTCCTGGGCGGCGCCATGCAGACCGCCGCAGGTGTAGCGGGGGGCGTGTTGCTGGCGCAAGGCATCAGCAGCCTGTTCAACCACAACTCGCAGCCTGAAGAGGTGGTCGAGGTAATCAAGGAAGAACCGTCACCGGCCAGCGACAATGGTGGCTGGAACGACCAGGGTGGTCAGCAGCAGGTGGCCGACAATGGCGGCTGGGGCAGTGATCAGGGCGGTTACTCCGATGCCGACTACGGCAGCGACGAGGGCGGGTTCTTCGACGACGACGACTCCTACGTCTGACAGGTCTGGCATACTGCTGGCTTGTGTGGGGCGCGCATGGCGCCCTCCTGTCATTGAGCCAGACCAGAGGTGCCGAGGTGAAGAAGATCGCGCTGTTCGCCGATGTGCAGAACCTCTACTACACCGTGCGCCAGGCCCACGGTTGCCATTTCAACTACACCGCCTTGTGGAACCAGGTCAGCCGTGAAGGCCAGATCGTCGAGGCGTTCGCCTACGCCATCGACCGTGGCGACAGCAAGCAGCAACAGTTTCAGCAGATCTTGCGCAACCTCGGCTTCGAGGTACGTCTGAAGCCCTACATTCAGCGCAGCGACGGGTCGGCCAAGGGCGACTGGGATGTGGGGATCACCCTGGATGTGATCGATGCGGCCAGCCGTGTGGACCAGGTGGTGCTAGCGTCGGGCGATGGGGATTTCGACCTGCTGCTGGAGCGTGTCATCCAGCGCCACGGCGCCGACGCTGTGGTGTATGGTGTGCCCGGGCTGACAGCCCTGTCACTGATCCGCGCTGCCACCCGCTATGTGCCCATCGAGGGCGCGCTGTTGCTCAAACACTAGGTTTTCCATGGAACGTATTGCTGTCATCGACTTTGAAACCACCGGCATATCCCCGGGCACTGGCTGCCGCGCCACCGAAGTGGCGGTGGTGATGCTGGAGCGCGGCCGCATCGTGGCGCGTTATCAAAGCCTGATGAACGCTGGCGTGCCGGTGCCGGCCTTCGTCGCCGGCCTCACGGGCATCACCACGGCCATGGTGCGCCAGGCGCCGCCGGTGGACCTGGTGATGAACGAAGTCGCCGAATTCGTGGGGGCCACGCCATTGCTGGCCCACAATGCCTCCTTCGACCAGAAATTCTGGGACTACGAGCTGGGCCGCATTGGCCGTAGCCGCAGCCAGTCGTTCGCCTGCTCCCTGTTACTGTCGCGGCGCTTGTTGCCAGCGGCCCCCAACCACAAACTGGGCACCCTGACCCGCTGGGCCGGGCTGCCACAAACCGGCACTGCTCACCGGGCCATGGCCGATGCCGAGATGGCCGCCAACCTGCTGCAACACCTGGCGGGTGTGCTGCGCCAGAGCCATGGTGTGCAACAGCTGTCCCACGACCTGCTGTGCCGCCTGCAGAAAACGCCCGCTGCCAAGGTTCGCGAGGCGTTGGCCAGGTACTGCTGAAAACAGCCAAGTGTGCTGCTGATTTCGCCCCGCTCTGTAACGTAGCGCGCCCAGCCGGCGCCGTTACACTGCACCACCCGTAAACGGATTTCGAGTGTGCCCATGCCTGCCCCCCGTCGCTTTCCCCTGGTGCTGATCGGCGCCTTCCTGGCCTTGTACCTGGTGTGGGGGTCCACTTACCTGTTCATCCGCATCGGTGTGGAAAGCTGGCCGCCGATGCTCATGGCGGGTGTGCGCTTTGTGATCGCCGGTAGCCTGTTGTATGGCTTCATGCGTTGGCGCGGAGCCCCCGCGCCAACGTGGGTACAGTGGCGGGCAGCGGGCGCCGTCGGCTTTCTGCTGCTCAGCTGTGGCAACGGTGCGGTGACTGTGGCCGAGCATGCCGGGGTGGCGTCCGGGGTGGCCGCGCTGGCGGTGGCAACCGTACCGCTGTTCACCTTGCTGTTCGGCCTGATGTTCGGCTATCGCAACTCCAGGCTGGAATGGGCAGGCATCGCGCTGGGGCTGCTGGGTATCGCACTGTTGAACCTGGGGTCCAACCTGCAGGCCAGCCCGATGGGCGCGGCTTTGCTGATTTTTGCGGCAGCGTCCTGGGCGTTTGGCTCGGTGTGGAGCAAGCGCCTGCCGATGCCCCAGGGGCCTATGGCCAGTGCTGCGCAGATGTTGGTTGGCGGCGCTGTGCTGCTGGTGGGCAGCCTGCTGTCGGGCGAGCGCATGACGCACATGCCTACCGTTGCTGGCTGGGGGGCGCTGGCGTATCTGGTGTTCTTCGGCTCCATTCTGGCGTTCAGTGCCTACCTGTACCTGCTCAAGCATGTACGCCCGGCGGCCGCCACCAGCTATGCCTACGTCAACCCGGCGGTCGCCGTGCTGTTGGGCATCGCCTTTGCCGGGGAGCACATCGGTGCCGAGGAGTGCGTGGCGATGGCCGTGATCATCGGGGCGGTGGTGCTGATCGGCCTGCCGCAGTGGCGCAAGGCGCCTCCGGCTACCGGTGAAACCTGCAAGTAGGCCGGGGTGATGCGGTAGACTTGCCGCCTTCGCTGAACCCCCTGATGGTATTGCCATGAATTTCGCCAAACTCGGCCTGATCGAACCGCTGCTGCGCACCCTGCAGCAACTGGACTACACCACCCCCACCCCGGTGCAGGCCAAGGCCATCCCCGCCGTGCTGGCCGGTCGCGACCTGATGGCCGCGGCCCAGACCGGCACGGGCAAGACCGCAGGCTTTGCCCTGCCTGTGCTGCAGCGCCTGGCGCTGGAAGGCGAGAAGGTCGCGCCCAACTCGATTCGCGCCCTGGTGCTGGTGCCCACCCGCGAACTGGCTGAGCAGGTGCACAACAACGTGCGGGAATATGCCGAAAACCTGCCCCTGAGCACGTATGCCGTGTATGGCGGTGTCAGTATTAACCCGCAGATGATGCGTCTGCGCCGTGGTGTCGACGTGCTGGTGGCCACCCCTGGCCGGCTGCTCGACCTGTTCCGCCAGAATGCAGTGAAGTTCAACCAGGTACAGACGCTGGTGCTGGACGAAGCGGACCGCATGCTTGACCTGGGGTTTGCCGAAGAACTGCAATCGGTCTACGCCGCACTGCCGCGCAAGCGCCAGACCCTGCTGTTTTCGGCCACGTTCTCGGACCAGATCCGCATGCTGGCGGGGCTCGCCCTGAAGGACCCGCTGAGCATCGAGGTAAGCCCGCGCAACGCCACGGCTGCCAGCGTCAAGCAATGGGTGGTGCCGGTGGACAAGAAGCGCAAGCCGGACCTGTTCTGCCACCTGCTGCGCAAGCAGCGCTGGAAGCAGGTGCTGGTCTTCGCCAAGACCCGTAACGGCGTCGATCAGTTGGTTGAGCGGCTGCTGGCCGAGGGCGTGAATGCCGATGGCATCCACGGTGACCGGCCACAGGCGACGCGCCAGCGTGCGCTGGACAGTTTCAAGACACGTGAGGTGCAGGTGTTGGTGGCCACTGATGTAGCCGCCCGTGGCCTGGACATCGATGACCTGCCGCTGGTGGTCAACCTGGACTTGCCCATCGTTGCGGAGGATTACGTCCACCGTATTGGCCGTACCGGGCGCGCTGGCAACACCGGTGAGGCGATTTCGTTGGTGTGTGCAGACGAGGTGCAACTGCTGGGCGCCATTGAAGTGCTGACCCGGCAAAGCCTGCCGCGTCACGAGGAGCCGGATTTTATCCCCGAGCACCGGGTACCGTTGACCGATGCCAGTGGCCAGGTGATCAAGAAGCCGAAAAAACCCAAAAAGCCCAAGGAAACCAGCGCCAAGCGCGGTTTGGGCCGCTGGATGGACAGTGCCGAGGCGGGCAGTGCGCAACCGGCAGTGAAGGCTGTGCGCAAGGTGCCCAGCTTCAACGGCGGCCCCCGCAAGCGCAAGCCCTGACCCTGTAGGAGCGAGCGTAGCTCGCGATGCGCCGCTGCGCGGCGCCCATTACCCTCGCCGGGCGGCCAACCAGTGCGCGGCTGCGCGCCCTGCGCGCAGCCCGCTAGCAAAGCACGCGGTCAGCAGGTAGCCGCCAGTCGGCGCCTCCCAGTCGAGCATCTCGCCGGCACAGAACACTCCCGGCATGCCTTTGACCATCAACCCCTCGTCCAGCCCTTCGAACCGTACGCCGCCCGCGCTGCTGATGGCTTCATCCAGGGGGCGTGTGCGCACCAGGGTGATTGGCAAGGCCTTGATCGCCCGGGCCAATGCATCGGGGTTGGCAAACGTAGCCTGATCGGTCAGCTCGCGCAGCAAGGCTGCCTTGACCCCATCGATACCCAGCTGACCTTGCAGATGCCTGGCCATGGAGCGCGAGCCGCGGGGCCTGGCCAGGGCCTGGGCAATTTTGTCCACAGGCTTGTCCGGCAGCAGGTCCAGCAACAACTGCCCCTGGCCGGTACGGTTGATGGCTTCGCGTACGGCTGCCGACCAGGCATACACCAGGCTGCCTTCCACACCTTGCGCCGTCAGAATGAACTCGCCCTTGCGTGGGGGGCTGCCCGGCACGCTCAGGGCAATGTTCTTCAGCGGTGCACCGGCGAACTTCTGTTGCAGCAGTGCGCTCCAGCCCTCAACCTCGAAGCCGCAGTTGCTGGGCTGCAACGGGGCGATATCCACAGCCCGCTGCGCCAGCAACGCCTGCCAACTGCCATCAGAGCCCAGGCGCGCCCAGCTGCCACCGCCCAGCGCCAGCACCACCACAGCCGCTTCTACCCGCCGTTCGCCCTGTGGATAAGCAAGCCGCAGCGCGCCCTCGGGGCTCCAGCCGAGCCAGCGATGGCGGGTGTGGATAACTACCCCGGTGTCGCGCAGGCGCTTGAGCCAGGCGCGCAGCAAAGGGGCGGCTTTCATGTCGCTGGGGAAAACCCGGCCCGAGGTGCCCACAAACGTTTCGATGCCCAAGCCATGTATCCACTGGCGCAACGCGTCGGCATCGAAGCCACGCAGCAGGGCGTCGATCTCGCGCTGGCGCTCGGCATAACGGCCCACGAACGCCGGGTAAGCCTCGGAATGGGTGATGTTCATGCCCCCCACGCCAGCCAGCAGGAACTTGCGCCCTACCGAGGGCATGGCGTCGAACACCTCCACAGCCAAGCCCGCCTGGGCCAGGGCTTCGGCTGCCATCAGGCCGGCAGGGCCTGCGCCGATGACGACGGCGGGAGGGGATGGGGGGCAGGTACGGTCAGGCATGGTAGGCAACAGGCTGTGGAAAAGTGGCGCATTCTAGCGCAACCGCACCTCTGGGCGTACTGCTCAAAAAATGATCATGTCTCTGCAGGCATTGATTGGTAAGGCCTGCAGCGTCTTTCGCGCAGGTTATCCACAAGCGGTTCCACAGTCATTGTGAACAACTCAAAACCTGCGCGGCACTGCGGTGCAGAATACCGTGGCGCCGGGCCAGGGCCGCCCGGTCCTTGCTGTAGCCACCCCCTATAACGCCTGCCACCGGAATGTCCCGCCCCATGCAATGCCGCAGTACCGCTTCATCACGTGCGGCAACGCCTGCGTCTGTCAGTTGCAGGTAGCCCAATGCATCGTCCTTGTGCACATCCACGCCGGCGTCATACAGCACCAGGTCGGGTTGATAGAGCGGCAGCAGGTAGTTCAAGGCATCGTCCACCACCTTCAGGTAGGCTTCATCGCCCATGCCTCGCGGCAGGGGGATATCCCAGTCACTGTGGGCCTTGCGTGCCGGGAAGT
Source organism: Pseudomonas sp. NBRC 111119 (assembly GCF_001320125.1). Taxonomy (NCBI): domain Bacteria; kingdom Pseudomonadati; phylum Pseudomonadota; class Gammaproteobacteria; order Pseudomonadales; family Pseudomonadaceae; genus Pseudomonas; species Pseudomonas sp. NBRC 111119. The sequence goes on along the minus strand of NZ_BCAV01000020.1, from coordinate 118,967 downwards.
TCTGTTCGCAGTGCAGCGACACGGTGATGGCTTCCGGGGTGTCCTGCAGGATACGTGCGGTGCCGTCGCCCTGGTGCACATCGCAGTCGAAGATCAGCACCCGGTGCACACGGCCTGCTTCCAGCAGGTAGCGGCTGATCACGGCCAGGTCGTTGAAGATACAGAAGCCTGCCGGGTGGTCGTAATGGGCGTGGTGGGTGCCGCCCGCCAGGTGGCAGGCAACGCCGTGCTGCAAGGCCATTTCTGCGGTGAGCAGCGAGCCGCCGACTGCCCGCACGGTACGCCTGGCCAGCGCCTCGCTCCAGGGCAGGCCAAGGCGCCGCTGGTCTTCGCGGGGCAGTTCACCTTGCATGTAGCGCTGGATGTAGTGGCGGTCGTGGGCCAGGGCCAGAATGTCGACCGGGCAGATCTCTGGCCGTAACAGCGCCTGGTCGGTCGTCAGGCCGGTGTCGACCAGGTGATCGTGCAGCAGGCGGAATTTTTCCATTGGAAAGCGATGGTCTGCCGGAAACTCCGGGCTGTAGTCTTCGTGATAGATCAGCGGCAACGGCATGGGGCGCTCACATTCTGGGGGCAGTGGCGATCTTGCCATTATCGAGGGTGCACTTTCTCGGGCAATCGGGCATCTCATGCCAGGCGTGTGGCACCCCCTGATCGCTGCCAGCGCTAAACTTGCCTCAAGCATGCCGTGACCGGAGCAACCCGCAATGACCCCCATCCTGCAACTGGAAAGCGCCCGCTTGGTATTGCGCCAATGGCATGACGATGACCTGCGCGAGTTCGCTGCCTTGTGCGCAGACCCGCAGGTGATGCGGTACTTCCCGGCGCCGCTGACCCGGCTGGAGGCCGCCGGGCTGATTGGCCGCCTGCGGGGCCACTTCAATGAGTACGGCTTCGGCCTGTGGGCGCTGGAGCGCAAGGACAGCGGGGCATTCATTGGCATGGCCGGCCTGCTCAAGGTCAACTTCGACGCGCCCTTTGCCCCGGCGGTGGAGATAGGCTGGCGGCTTGCCCGCCGCCACTGGGGCCTGGGGTTTGCCAGTGAGGCGGCCTGGACGTGCCTGCGTTGCGCCTTCGCCCAGTTACGGTTGAACGAGGTGGTGTCGTTCACCAGCCAGCTGAACCTGCCGTCGCAAAAGGTCATGCAGGCCATCGGTATGCAGCAGGACGAGGCAGGCAGTTTCGAGCACCCCCGCATTGCTGCCGGCCACCCCTTGCGCCCGCACGTGCTTTACCGTATCGACCGCGCCCGCTGGGAGCAGACCCTGCGCACCGACTGAACCGCCAGGGGTGGCAGTGCTGTCAAACCCTGTATTATTTCCCGCATTGGAAGGCGCTGGCCGTTGCCGGTACAGCGCCGTTGAATCATGCGCCGCCAGCTGGCGCACCGCGAGCCAGGCTCGCCAAGAAGGAGAACCCCACCGATGAGCCATGTGTTGGACGACCTGGTCGACCTGTTGAGCCTCGAACCCATCGAAGAAAACCTGTTCCGCGGGCGCAGCCAGGACCTGGGCTTCCGCCAGCTCTACGGTGGCCAGGTGCTGGGGCAGTCGCTGTCGGCCGCCAGCCAGACTGTGGAAGACGCCCGCCACGTGCATTCGTTGCATGGCTACTTTCTGCGCCCGGGCGATGCCAGCTTGCCAGTGGTGTATTCCGTGGACCGGGTGCGCGATGGTGGCAGTTTCAGCACCCGGCGCGTGACGGCGATCCAGAAAGGCCAGACCATTTTCACCTGCAGCGCCTCGTTCCAGTACGACGAAGAGAGTTTCACCCACCAGGCACCAATGCCCGATGTGGTCGGCCCGGAAAACCTGCCTACCGAGGTGGAGCTGGCCAGTGCCATGGCCGAGCAGCTGCCTGAGCGCATCCGTGACAAGGTGCTATGCGCCAAGCCCATCGAGATCCGCCCGGTGACCGAGCGTGACCCGTTCAACCCCAAGCCCGGCGACCCGGTGAAGTACGCCTGGTTCCGCGCCGACGGCAAACTGCCAGACATCCCCGCCCTGCACAAATACCTGCTGGCCTACGCCTCGGACTTCGGCCTGCTGACCACTTCGCTGCTGCCCCATGGCAAGTCGGTGTGGCAGCGTGACATGCAGATCGCCAGCCTGGACCATTCGCTGTGGTTCCACGGCAACCTGCGTGCAGACGAGTGGCTGCTGTATGCCACTGACAGCCCGTGGGCCGGCAACGCCCGTGGCTTCTGCCGCGGCAGCATCTTCAATCAGGCCGGGCAACTGGTGGCTTCTTCCAGCCAGGAAGGGTTGATCCGCCACCGCAAGGACTGGGCATGAACCTGGGCGGGGTTCGCCACTGGGTGTTCGACATGGACGGCACCCTGACGGTGGCGGTGCATGACTTTGCAGCCATCCGCGTGGCGCTCGATATCCCGCCTGCAGCCGACATCCTCACCCACTTGGCCGCCCTGCCCGAAGACGAAGCAGCCGCCAAGCATGCCTGGCTGCTGGCGCACGAACGTGAGCTGGCCCATGCCTCGACGGCTGCCGATGGCGCAGTGGACCTGGTGCGTGAGCTTGCGGGCCGCGGCTGTCGCCTGGGTATTCTTACCCGTAATGCCCGTGAGCTGGCGCACGTGACCCTCGAGGCCATCGGCCTGGCAGACTATTTTGCGGTATCACAGATTCTTGGGCGTGACGAAGCCGCGCCCAAGCCGAGCCCCGACGGGTTGCTGAAAATTGCCAGCGCCTGGGGCGTCGCCCCCAGCGAACTGGTGATGGTGGGCGATCACCGCTTCGACCTGGCGTGTGGGCGAGCAGCCGGCGCCGGGACGGTGCTGGTGAACCTGCCGGAAAACCCCTGGCCCGGGCTTGCCGACCGCCACGCTGCCGATTGCCACGCCTTGAGGGCGATGCTGGGTTGACCAGCCCGTCTATGCTCACCCGCACCCTTTCCCCTGAATGGAGCAACCATCCATGATCAGCAAGGCCATCTACGTTCAGCCGGGCGGCGGCTACGACAAGGTCGAAGTCGGCACCAGCGAGGCAGCGGCACCTGGCGCAGGCGAGATTACCGTGCGCCTGCACGCCAGCTCGCTCAACTACCATGACTTTGCCGTGGTCAGCGGCATGTGGGGCCCCAGTGAGCGGCGCATCCCCATGGCCGATGGTGCCGGTGAAGTGGTGGCAGTGGGCAGTGGGGTGACCGAGTTTCAGGCAGGCGACAGCGTGGTCAGCACCTTCTTCCCTGACTGGCTGGACGGCCAGGCCAACGTCGAAGGCTTTGCCAGGGTGCCTGGCGATGGCCTGGACGGCTATGCCCGCGGGCAGGTAACGGCGCCTGCCACGGCGTTCACCCGGGCCCCGAAGGGCTTTAGCCATGCCGAGGCCGCCACTCTCACCACCGCAGGCCTGACGGCGTGGCGGGCGTTGATGAGCGACGACCGCCTCAAGCCAGGCGACACGGTACTGGTGCAAGGCACGGGCGGCGTGTCTGTCTTCGCCCTGCAGTTCGCCAAACTGGCTGGTGCCACGGTTATCGCCACCTCGTCCAGCGATGCCAAGCTCGAGCGCCTGAAGGCGCTGGGCGCCGACCACCTCATTAATTACACCTCGACCCCGGCCTGGGGCGATAAGGTGCGGGCATTGACCGACAACCGCGGTGTTGACCATGTAATAGAGGTGGGCGGGCCGGCCACCTTGGAACAGTCCATGATTGCCGCGCGCATCGGCGGACACGTATCGCTGATCGGGATTCTGACCGGCGTGGCCGGGCAACTGCCGCTGGTGCAGGCACTGGTGAGGCAGATTCGCCTGCAGGGGGTGCTGGTAGGCAGCCGCGCGCAGCAACAGGCGATGGTGCGGGCGATTGACGCCAACGGCTTGCGCCCAGTGGTGGACAAGCATTTTGAGCTGGAGCAGATCGTCGAGGCGTTCCGCTATCAGGAGAGCAATCGCCATTTCGGCAAGATCTGCCTGACCTGGTAGCAGGCGATTAGGGTAATGGAATGTAATGGCGCGGCTGCGCGCGAATACATTCGCGCACATCGGCAGCGCAGGTGGCTGGCTAGAATGGCCGGCTCCGTTGCGACTGATTCTCTTCCAGAGGATACCCCGATGTGCGTATTCCCCCGTTTTTGGCAGCGCGTGCTGCCTGCCTTGCTGCTGATGGCAGCCTGCCTCGGCTTCACTCAACCGGCCAGTGCCCTGCAAGTCACCGACGTGCTTGGGCGCAGTGTAAAGCTGGACCACACACCGCAACGCATCGTGTTGGGCGAGGGCAGGTTGTTCTTCGCCCTGGCGTTGCTGGACCGTGACGACCCGTTCCAGCGGGTGGTCGGCTGGCAGAACGACATGCGCCTGCTGGACCCGCACACCTACCAGGTGTATGCGCAAAAGTACCCGCAAATCGCCAAGCTGCCGCTGATTGGCCAGGCCTCCGAGCAAAGCGTGAGCGCCGAGCAGATATTGGGCCTGAAGCCGGACCTGGCCATCTTCAGCATCGCCGGTGAAGGGCCCACCCAGCACAGCCCCGTGGCCGACCTGCTGGAGCAGGCTGGCGTGCCAGTGCTGTTCATCGATTTCCGCGTGCACCCTATCAAGAACACGCGGGTCAGCATGGAGGCGCTCGGCACGGTGCTGGGCCGCGAGCAGGAAGCTGCCGAGTACCTGAGCCTGTACGATCGCCACCTGAAACGGGTGACCGATGCGGTGGCCGGGCTCAAGGACAGTGAACGGCCCAAGGTGTTTCTGGAACTGCTGGCAGGGGTATGGCAGGCGCCTGGCCACACCACCGGCAAAAGCGGCCTGGGCAGCGTGGTCCAGGCCGTGGGCGGTCATAACATTGGCGCTGACGTGGTACCCGGCGCGCTGGGTGATGTGAGCGTGGAGTACGTGCTGCAGGCCGACCCGGATGTGTACATCGCCACCGGTAACCGCGCCCCCGGCGTGCTGCTGGGCGCTGGCGTATCTACCGAGACGGCGCGCCAGAGCCTGGCCAAGATCACCGCTCGCCCCGAATTCGCGCCGCTGCGGCCGATCAAGGCGGGCGAGGCCCATGGCCTGTGGCATGACTTCTACAATTCGCCGTTCAATATTCTGGCTATCGAAGCCATGGCACGCTGGGTGCACCCTGAACGCTTCAAGGACCTCGACCCGCAGGCGACCATGGCTGAAATCAACCGCATGCTCAAGGTAGGCCTGGACGGCCAGTACTGGGTCGACGCCAAGTGACCGCGCAGGCTCTGCCCGGCGCCCAGCAGGCTGCCTGGCACTACCGCCGGGTGCTGTGGCGGCGCACCTGGCTGGTGGGCGCCCTGGCATTGCTGCTGTTGGTTTCGGTGCTGTGCGACCTGGCCAGCGGTGCGTCGGGCATGAGCCTGGGGCGCCTGGTGCAGGGGGTGTTCGACCCGGCCACCCTCAGTGCCACCGAGCGGGTGATCATCTGGAACGTGCGGCTGCCGTACGCGCTGATGGCGGTGCTGGTCGGGGCAGCGTTGTCGCTGGCGGGCGCGGAAATGCAGGCGATCCTCGACAACCCGCTGGCCAGCCCCTTTACCTTGGGGGTGTCATCGTCTGCCGCGCTGGGCGCGTCGCTGGCCATCGCCTACCCGCTGGGCATCGCCTGGATGGCGCCGGGGGTACAGGTCACGGTGATGGCGTTCGTGTTCGCCTGCCTGTCGGTGGTGCTGCTGCAGGCCATGTCGCGCTTGCGTGGCGCTGGTGTAGAAAGCCTGGTGCTGTTTGGCATTGCCCTGGTGTTCAGCTGCAACGCATTGGTCTCACTGCTGCAACTGCTGGCTACCGAGGATGTACTGCAGCAACTGGTGTTCTGGACCTTGGGCAGCCTGGCCCGGGCCAACTGGGACAAGCTCGCCATTCTGGCACTGGTGCTGGCGGTACTGCTGCCGTTCTCGTTGCGCGCCGCGCCGGCCATGACCCTGCTGCGCATGGGCGAGGACCGCGCCCGTAGCTTTGGTGTGGACACCCGCCGCCTGCGTTTTGCCTCCCTGTTGCGCATCAGCCTGCTGTCGGCAACTGCGGTGGCTTTCGTTGGCACCATCGGCTTCGTCGGCCTGGTGGGCCCGCATATCGCCCGTTTGCTGGTGGGCGAGGACCAGCGTTTCCTGTTGCCCGCCAGTGCGCTGGTGGGGGCGTTGATGCTGTCGCTGTCCTCCATTGCCAGCAAGGCGATCATGCCCGGCGTGATTGTGCCGGTGGGTATCGTCACTGCTTTGGTCGGGGTGCCGATCTTCGTGGTGCTGGTGTTCCGCCGGGGGAGAAAACTGTGAGCCTGTTGATCGAAGGGGTATCGGTAGCCTACGGGGCACGGCAGATTCTGCACGAGGTGAGCATGCCGGCGTTCCCGGCCGGCAGCCTGGTGGCACTCGTGGGGCCCAACGGCGCAGGCAAGTCCACCCTGCTGCGTGCGTTGGCGGGGTTGGAGCGCATGCGCGGGGGCCTTAACCTGGACGGCCAGGACGTCACTCGGCTGGGCTTTGCCGAGCGCTCGCGGCGCCTGGCCTACATGCCCCAGCAACTGCCCCCCGGCATTGCCCTGGGCGTGCTCGAAAGCATCGTTGCCGCCCTGCGCGTGGGCAGTAGCGACAACCTGTTGGGCCATGCTTTCGAAGCCTTGCGCCAGTTGGGTATCGAAGGGCTGGCCGAGCGCTCGCTGGACAGCCTGTCGGGCGGCCAGCGCCAGCTGGTGGCCCTGGCCCAGTTGCTGGCGCGCAACCCCCAGGTGCTGCTGCTGGACGAGCCCACCAGTGCACTGGACCTGCATTACCAGTTGCGGGTGATGGACGCCGTGCGTGAGCGCGTGCAGGCGCACCGGTTGCTGGCCGTGGCAGTACTGCATGACATCAACCTGGCGGCGAGCCACGCCGACTGGCTGGTGGTGCTGCGCGAGGGCAGGGTAATCGCCTGCGGCGCCCCGGCTGACGTACTCAAGCCGGACCTGCTGGCAGACGTCTATGGCGTGCAGGCACGCGTGGAACGCTGCTCCCAGGGGCGGTTGCAGGTATTGGTGGACCGGGCGCTGGCCTGAGGCGCCCTGCTGCACATTCAAATGAAAAACAAAAGCTTCGCTTGGCCCGGTGGCGCGATCGGATATGCCAATCGCGACATTTGGCGTTGCTGGAAAAGCGCTGTCGTGATCGAACAGTTCCGAGGCGTTCTCGTGTAATTTCCCACATGCTTGCGGGGCTTAAATGAAGCCCGAACCGCACCGGCACGTTGCATTTGATGCGCTGCACACATCAACAACAGAGCGCTAGCAACCTGCCTTCACCCCGAATCCCAAGGAGCCTTTTTCGCCTACGCCTGCCCGTCCATCCTTGTGTCAGCAAAAAGAGAACAACATCAATGAACACCGTGGGATCTGATGGCAACCTTGCACAAGGTTTCAAGCCACGTCATGTAACGATGCTGTCCATCGCGGGCATTATCGGCGCCGGACTCTTCGTCGGCTCGGGTCACGCCATCGCGGCGGCCGGGCCAGCAACCATAGTTTCCTATTTTGTGGCCGGAACCCTGGTGGTACTGGTCATGCGCATGCTCGGCGAAATGGCCGTAGCGCACCCCGACACCGGCTCTTTCTCCACCTATGCCGAACAGGCCATTGGCCGTTGGGCCGGCTATACCATCGGTTGGCTGTACTGGTGGTTCTGGGTACTGGTGATTCCCATCGAAGCCCTGGCTGCGGGGCACGTGCTCAATGCCTGGTTCCCTCAGGTAGACAGCTGGATCTTCGCCCTGGCCTCGGTGCTGTTGCTGGCCGGCACCAACCTGTTCAGCGTGGCCAAGTACGGCGAGTTCGAATTCTGGTTCGCCATCCTCAAGGTCACGGCCATCCTGGGCTTTATCGGCCTCGGTTTCGCAGCGCTGATGGGCTGGTTGCCCAACCGTGAAGTCAGTGGCCTCAGCGGGCTGATCAATGAGCACGGCGGCTTTGCCCCCAAAGGCTGGGCGGCTGTGGTCGGTGCCTTCATCACCGTGATGTTCAGCTTCATCGGTACCGAGGCGGTGACCATCGCGGCGTCCGAGTCCAGCGACCCTTCGCGCAACATCGCCAAGGCCACCCGCTCGGTGATCTGGCGTATCAGCACCTTCTACATCCTGTCGATCTTCGTGATCATCTCGGTAGTGCCGTGGAATGACCCGCAACTGGCGGTAGTGGGTTCGTACCAGCGTGCGCTGGAAATCATGAATATCCCCAACGCTGCATTCATGGTCGACCTGGTGGTGCTGGTGGCAGTCACCAGTTGCATGAACTCCTCCATCTACATCGCCTCGCGCATGATGTACTCGCTGGCCAAGCGCGGTGATGCACCGGCCATGCTGAAAAATACCTCCAAGGTCGGTGTACCACGGGCTGCGGTGTTCGGCAGCACGCTGATCGGTGCCGCCATTGCGGTGCTCAACTACTTCGCACCCAAGGGCGTGTTCGAGTTTTTGCTGGCCAGTTCCGGCGCCATTGCGCTGCTGGTGTACATGGTGATCGCCATCTCCCAACTGCGGATGCGCCGTCGGCTGGAGCGCGAGAACACCGAGCTGAAATTCCGCATGTGGCTGTTCCCGTGGCTGACCTGGGCGGTGATCATCTTCATCGCTGCAGCGCTGGCGGTGATGATGTACACGCCTGAGCACCGGGTTGAAGTGAGTTCGACCTTGGGGTTGGCGATCGTGATTTCCTTCCTGGGTATTGTGACCACACGGGGTCAGGCGCAACCAGTTGGCGCGCGTACCGTGGGGTGAGCGCCTCTACTTGGCGGGATAATCGGGATTGACTGGGGCCGCTCTGCGGCCCCGCTTTTTTATAAGGGTTGAGTTTGTCGGCAGGGCTATTGGTTGGAAGCTATGCAACGTCGCCTGCCATACAGCGTGAGCGTGCAGAGCAACCCATTTAAGTGCAAGATGCGCGCTGCAGGCAGTTGTCCTGCCCGTAGTCCATACCCGTCCAAGGAGGCCCCCATGCAAGACAGCTTTAGCCCTGCTGAATCGCCCGCCAGTGCCGAGGAGTTGCCAAAGGGCGTGTTTGCGCCGATGCCAGGCTACACGCACGCCGATTTCCTGGCGCTGGCCGACACCCGTGCGCTTGCGTTGCTGGAAGCGCAGGAAGTAGACCCAGGGCTGATTCGTGAAACCTTGATCGCGCTGGCCACTCACCTGTATCAAGCACTGGAAGAGGCAGCGATGGAGTACCTGATCTCCACGTGCCACCAGCAGCCCTGTGATGAGTCCCTGCATGCCAGTAACATGCTGAATCTGGCTGAAGAAACCGGTGCTATTGGCGTCGATGCAGCGGCAGATTCACTCAGTGGCTCACCCATCTTGAGGCTGGGCAAATCATTCTATGGACGTTTTATTGGTGAGGTGGGCGATGCCCTGCGTGAACATGTTCTCGGACTGCGCAGGGACTGAGTCGCCCCCAGTGCTTAGCGTTTGTTATTAGCGCAACTGATAACAGCGCTGCCACCCTCCGCACGTAAGCTCAGGTCGTGCTTACCGACTTCTTTCGTGTAATGGCCTAGATCGTCCTGAGCGATATTCCCCAGCTTGGCGACGGTCTGCAGGCTTTCGCCATTGAACTGGCCCGTGTACTCATTGAAGTCACCCTCGCCGTCACCTGCGTCGTGCACTGACAGCCGTGTGATCGGGCGGCCAAAAACCTCGACAGGCTTGGGGACGGTGTATTCGGCGTCCGACAATTCGGAGGCCTGCACCACAGCCTTACCCTTGGCTGCCGTGACCAGCTCGGCGAACTGGCCGGGTGAGATGGCGCGCTTGCAGGTCAGCACCTGGCCTATTCGGGCATTGGCTGCATCCTGATCAAGGTTCTCGGCGACTACGGTATGGCTTGCCAGGCTTATGAGCAGTGGCAGGAGTACACGTGCGGTTTTCATGTATCAGTTCCTTCTGAGCCGTATTCATATCGAACAGCGGTTATTAAAAAAACATTTTTAATACGCGTGGCATGGAATGTACATCCCATCACTGGCTTTTGCACGCCCCCCGCAGCTGAGCCTTCAAGCCTTGCAGGCTTTTTTTTCCATCGCTGCCCTAGGGGCTATCCACGGCTCGCGTAATGCAATTAAATGCGCCGCAAATACAACTATTTCGGCCGGTAAATGTCATTCACAAAACACCGGTCATCACGTGAAGGCGACGGCTTTCGCTACAGGAGCTCAGGTACATGGCAGCACTGCAAGGCAGTACGTTGGACGCGATCAACAGCAACCAGGAACAGTTGCTTGAGCAATGGATTGCGAGCCTGGAAGCCAACGGTGCCACGCGCAACCTCAAGGAGCAGGTGCTGAAACAGGAGACCCGCGAGTTCCTGCAACTGCTCAGCGAAGGCCTGCAGAGTGGTAGCGGCAACAACCTGGCTGGTGCAGGGTGGGATGCCGTACGCCGCTTCCTGGAAAAGCTTTCGTCCACCCGCGCGCAACTGGGCCATGACTCACACCAGACGGTGTATTTCATCTTTGCGCTGAAGGGGCCGTTGTTCGCCCTGTTGCAGGCCCATTACCGGGACGACCCGGCGACCCTGGCCGAGCAACTGTGGCTGATCTCCGAGCTGCTCGACAGCATGGGCATGCACACCATCCGTACCTATCAGGCTTCCCGTGAAACCGTGATCCGTCGCCAGCAGGAAGAACTGCTTGAGCTGTCTACCCCGGTGGTAAAGCTGTGGGATGGCGTACTGGCGCTGCCCCTGATCGGCACACTCGATTCACAACGCAGCCAGACGGTGATGGAGTCGCTGCTGCAGCGCATCGTCGACACCGGTTCAGAAATTGCCATCATCGACATCACCGGTGTGCCGACCGTCGACACGCTGGTGGCGCAACACCTGCTCAAGACCGTTACCGCTATCCGCCTGATGGGCGCTGACTGCATCATCAGTGGCATCCGCCCACAAATCGCCCAGACCATCGTGCACCTGGGCCTGGACCTTGGCACCCTGACCACCAAAGCCAACCTGTCCGACGCCCTGAAACTGGCCTTGACCCGCGTGGGCGGCGATCTCGGCCAGCGGGTATAGGCTCATGGAGCGTATACCGATCCTGCAGATGGGCGAGTTTCTGCTGGTCACCATCCAGGTAGACATGCACGACCAGCTGGCACTGACGCTGCAAGAAGACCTTACCGAGCGTATCAGCCGCATTTCGGCGCGGGGTGTATTGATCGACATCTCGGCGCTGGACATGGTCGACTCCTTCATCGGGCGCATGATCGCCAGCATCTCCGGGCTCTCGCGCATTCTGGATGCCGAAACCATGGTGGTGGGCATGCAGCCGGCGGTTGCCATCACGCTGGTGGAACTGGGGCTGACCCTACCGGGCGTGAGCACGGCGTTGAACGTGGAGCGCGGCATGCAGGTGCTGCGTCAACGTCTGGAGCGCACATGAACGTGCGCGACAGCGGCAGCCTGCCGGTGCGTATCGAACAGGATGTGGTGCTCGCACGCCAGCTGGCGCGCAAGCTGGCCGGGGAGTGCGGCATGCGCCTGGTCGACCTGACCAAGCTGGTGACTGCTGTCAGCGAACTGGCGCGCAACACCGTGGTGTATGGCGGCGGCGGCGACATGGACTGGCAGATTCTGGACAACTATGGGCGCACCGGCCTGCGTCTGCTGTTCCGCGATGAAGGCCCGGGGATCCCCGACATCAACCTGGCGTTGACCGATGGCTGGACATCCGGGGGCGGCCTGGGCCTTGGCCTGACCGGCGCCAGGCGTTTGGTCGACGAGTTCGAGCTGGACACAGCCCCTGGCCAGGGCACGCGCGTGACGATCACTCGATGGGCTTGAGCATCGCTGCCACTGTGACGCGGGTGGTGCCATTGGCCGACCCGAGTGATGTCGGCCATGCCCGGCGCATTGCGCAGAAGCTGGGCGAAGACCACGGCTTCGATGAACAGGACGCCGGGCGCGTTGCACTGGTAACCACCGAGCTGTGCAGCAATGTGCTCAAACATGCAGGCCACGGCGAGCTGCACCTGCGGGTGTTGCCGCGTGAAGGTGGCCGCTACGGTATTGAAGTGCTCACCGTGGACCGCGCCCAGGGCTTCGACGCCCAGGCGTGCCTGGCCGACGGCTACTCGTCTGCAGGCACCCAAGGTATCGGCATGGGCGCTGTTGCGCGCCTGGCTCAAGTGTTCGATGTGCATGCCGATACACGCGGGGCGGTGGTGCTTGCCCGTCTGTATAGCAAGCACGACGTGGCTGCCGACCAGCGCTGGGGGGCAACCCAGCATGCGCTGCATGGCGACCCGGCCTGTGGCGACACCTGGTACCTGACCGTCGATGGCCAGCAGGTCAGTGCGCTGGTGATCGACGGCCTGGGCCACGGCCGTGAAGCCGAGGCGGCGGCCCTGACCGGCGCTACGGTGTTTGCCAGCGCGCCTTTTGCCGAGCCGTTGCAACAGCTGCAGGCGCTGCACCATGCCATGTCCGGTACTCGGGGTGGCGCCGTGGCGGTGGCTCAATACAACGGCGCGTCCAACCGCCTTGCCTTCACGGGTATCGGCAATATCGGTGCATGCCTGGTCGCCGGTACGCAGCAACGCGGCCTGGCGTCGCTGCCCGGGATCGTGGGCGGGCAATTCAGAAAAACCCAAGTATTCGACTACGCTGATCTGAACGGAAATGTGTTGATCATGTACAGCGACGGCCTGCAGTCCCGTTGGAACCTTCAGGATTACCCTGGCCTGGTGCATCGCCACCCGGCGGTGATCGCGGCTGTGCTGCACCGCGACTTCTGCCGTGGCCGGGATGATGTGACCGTGCTGGTGATCGACCTGGAGGCTGTGCATGTCTGACCCAACTCTGGTCACCCGGCTGCAGGCCGAAAACGACGCGCTGCGTAGCGAGCTGGATGAAACCAACCAGGGCGTGCTGGCGCTGTATGCCGAGCTGGACACCCAAGCCGAGCAACTGCGCCAGGCCTCTGACCTGAAAAGCCGCTTTCTGGCCTACATGAGCCATGAGTTTCGCACGCCGCTGGGTTCCATCCTGAGCATCACCGGCCTGCTGACCGACGAACTGGACGGGCCGCTGTCGGCAGAGCAGCACCGTCAGGTGGCCTTCATCAGCAACGCCACGCGTGAGCTGTCCGACATGGTCGACGACTTGCTGGACCTGGCCAAGATCGAGGCGGGTCGCATCACCATCTCGCCCGCGTGGTTCGACATGTTCGACCTGTTTGCCGCTCTGCGTGGGATGTTCCGGCCCATTGTCGATGGGTCGGCGGTGGACCTTATATTCGAAGAGCCGGCGGGCCTGCCGCAGCTGTATACCGACGACAAGAAACTTGCCCAGATTTTGCGCAATTTCATTTCCAACGCATTGAAATTTACCTCCCGTGGTGAGGTACGGGTTTCAGCGAGCCTGCACGGCGAAGGCAGTGTGTGCTTTTCCGTGACCGATACCGGCATTGGTATCGCGCCGGAGTTGCTGGACACGCTGTTCGAAGACTTCGCCCAGCTCGATTCGCCGCTGCAGAAACGCCTGCGCGGCACCGGCCTGGGCCTGTCGTTGTGCAAACGCTTTGCAATGCTGCTGGGCGGTCAGGTGAGTGTGCACAGTGAGCCGGGCAAAGGCTCGTGCTTCTCTGTGGTTATCCCGCTGGCTTTGGCCCAGGAGAACCTGGATGAGTGCTGATGTGCGCCTGCTGATCGTCGATGACAACGTTGCCACCCGCTACGCACTGCGCAGGCGCCTGGCGGTGCACGGCTATGAGGTACTCGAGGCGGGCACAGGTGCACAAGGGCTGGCGTTGATTCGCGAAGGCCACGTCGATGCGCTGATTCTGGATGTGAACCTGCCGGACATGAGCGGCTTCGACATTGTCCGGCTGCTGCGCCAGGACGTGCGCACCGCTTTGTTGCCTGTGATTCATGTGTCTGCGGCGTCCATCCAGAGCGGCGACATCATTACCGGGCTGAATGCGGGTGCCGATGCCTACCTCACCCACCCGGTAGACCCGGACGTGCTGCTGGCCACCTTGCGTACCCTGCTGCGGGTACGCGATGCCGAACGTGCCCTGCGCCAGAGCGAGGCACGCTTTCGCGAGATATTCACCGGCGTGTCGGCGCCTATCGCGGTAATGGACGCCGACCTGAAAGTGCACGAGTGCAACCAGGCGTTCATTCACCTCACCCAGGACAACCACGACCCGGTGCAACTGCGCGAGTGCTTTGCCGACGGGCAGGAGGCGGCCCTGGCCAGCCTGCGTGAACACCTGCTGGCCGGCGAACGCTGGAAAGGCACCTTGAGCATGCAGTTGCACGGCCATGTGCGCGAGACCGAATGGCAGCTGTCGCCCTACCAGGCGCCGGGGCTGTGCCTGGTGTTCGTCGAGGACATCACCGAACACCGCCACCGTGAGCGTTCGCACCTGGCCCAGCTGGACGATGCCACCAGCCAGCTCGCACGGGAGGTGGCGGTGCGCGAGCGTACCGAGGCGCAATTGCTGCAGCTGCAAAAGATGGACGCCTTGGGCAGCCTTACCGGCGGTATCGCCCACGACTTCAACAACCTGCTGACCGGCATCATCACCAGCCTTGAACTGATCTGCAAACGCGTGGCCGAGAACCGGCCTGAAAAGGTCATCCGCTACGCCGAGGCAGCGCTGAGTTCCGCCACCAGTGCTGCGTCGCTCACCCATCGCCTGCTGGCTTTCGCCCGCCAGCAGCCGCTCGACACCCGGCCAATAGACGTCAACCGCCACGTACGTTCGCTGGAAGAATTGATTACCCGCACGGTCGGCGAGCGCATCACCCTCACGCTCAACCTTTCCAACCAGCCTGCAATTGCCCTGGTTGACCCGGTGCAGCTGGAAAGCGCCGTGCTCAATCTGGTCATCAACGCCCGTGACGCGCTGCCCAAGGGCGGGCATATCTGGGTCGACACCTGTGCCCGCTGGTCCCAGGGCAACCCCAACCTGGTGGACGGGCCCTATGTGGCGGTTAGCGTACGGGACAACGGCACCGGTATCGACGCCGAACTGCTGGAAAAGGTCTTCGACCCGTTCTTCACCACCAAGCCGCTGGGCCAGGGCACCGGCCTGGGGCTGTCGACCATTTACGGCTTCGCCAGGCAATCCGGTGGCCACGTGGTGCTGAGCAGCGTGGTGGGGCAGGGCACCGAGGTCACCTTGATGTTGCCCGCCAGTGCACAGGCGGCCGTGCATGTGCAGCGTGAGGCTGCCCAGGACCAGCCGGGCAGTGGTGAGCATGTGCTGATTGTCGAAGACATGACGGCCGTGCGCCTGTCGGTGGCCGAGGCGCTGGGGGATGCGGGCTACCGTTGCACGCTGGCCGCCAGTATCGAGGAGGCCTTGGCCCATTTGCAGTCCGATGCCCACCTGGACCTGATGCTGACGGATGTCGGCCTGCCCACCCTGAACGGGCGTGAACTGGCAGACCTTGCCCGAGGCTACCGGCCCGAGTTGCCCGTGCTGTTCATGACCGGTTACGCCGACGCCGCGCTGGACCGTCAGGCGTTTTTGGGGGATGGCATGGACATGTTGCTCAAGCCCTTCAAGATGAGCGAGTTGCTGGGCAAGGTGCGGCAGGCGGTTAGCAAGGCGTGACAGCAGGCGGTTTAATTTTTTTTGAAAATAAATGAGGTGTTTTCTCATTCTCGTTCGGCAGGTAGGGAAGGCCGGAATACAGGCCAGCCCGCCGACCTCGTAACGGAGCGAGAAAATGAGTTCTACCCCGGTTTCACTGCGCCATCCCTTGAACCGCGCCTTGAAGGCTGCCCTGCTTGGCATGGTGGTCAGCAGCTACGCATTACCATCGTGGGCTCAACCCGCTGCTGCTGACCAGAACAGCCCCCTCAAACAATGGAGCATCCCTGCCGGCCCACTGGCCCCCGCCCTGGACCGTTTCGCCCGCGAGGCCGGCGTGAGCGTCTCGTTCGATGCCCAGGCCCTTGCCGACCGCAACACCCAGGGCGTGCAGGGGGCGCTGGGTACAGCGGCAGCGTTGTCTTCGCTGTTGCAGGGCACCGACCTGCAGCCGGAGCAGCAGGGCCCCACTGCTTATCGAATCATCCCGCAGGCCCGGCCTGCCGGCCCACTGGAGATCGGCGCGACCGAGGATTATCGCCTGGCGCCCGTCATCATCAACGCCAAGGTCAAAGCCAGCGCCGATGACGATACCAACTCGGTGGTGGCCAAGGAGCTGTGGGTGGGTGGCAAGGTTGCAACCAGCATCCTCAACACGCCGGCGTCCGTTTCGGTGGTGACCCGCAAGGAGATGGAGCAGCGCAGCGTCAGCACCACGGAAGAAGCGCTGCTGTACACACCGGGTGTCATCAGCGATTTCTACGGCTCCGACGACCGCAACGACTACTTCCAGATCCGCGGCTTCCAGGCCACCACATATCGCGATGGCCTGACGCTGAGCTCCATGCGCGGTGTGCGTGAAGACCCTTACGCCTACGAGCGCATCGAGATCTTGCGCGGTGCCAACTCCACTTTGTTCGGCCCGGCAGACCCCGGGGGCTCGGTGAACTTCGTCACCAAGCAGCCCCGTTTCGAGCAGTTTGGCCAGGGTTATGCCACCTACGGTTCCTATGACCATGCCGAAACCGGCATCGATGTGGGTGATGTGCTCAATGAAGGCGGCACCGTCGCCGGCCGCTTCACGGCCAAGCTGCAGAACAGTGACCGCGAATACGACCATTCGCAGGACGACAGCCGCTTCGTCATGGGTGGGCTGACCTGGGCGCCCACGGACTTCACGTCGGCCACCGTGGTGCTGGATTACCTGAAAACCAACAGCTCCCCCAACAGCGGTGGTTACCCGCTGGACAAGCAATACGACCGCAGCAAGTTCTTTGGCGAGCCCAGCTACAACTTCCATGACGTCGAGCGCACCAGCCTCAGCGGCAACATCACCCATGACTTCGACAACGGCTTCACCTTGCGCGGCAACCTGCGCTACAGCGAGCTGAGCGACGATTTTGGCTATGCCTATCTCAGCGACAGCGCGTCGCGGGTGGGTACCACCATTCCACGCTATGTATTCGGCACCGACAGTGACGCCGACCAGCTCAACGGCAACCTGATGCTGCAGTACGATGCGCAGTTCGAGCACATCGACAGCAGCAGCCTGGTTGGGGTCGAGTATCTCGATTCTTCCACGAAGCAAAGTTCGATCTACAGCCTGGCCACCCCCATCGATATCGCCAACCCGGTGTTCACTGGCGTGCCTCGCAACATCGCCCCTTACAGCCGCAAGAAGCAGGACGTGACCACCAAGGCCGTGTTCATGCAGCAGAACCTGTCGTTCTACGACCGTGTGATCGCCACAGCGGGTGTGCGCAACGATGCCATGGACGTGTCCAGCACCGAATACGTGGGCGGTGCCGTCAAGCAAAGTGACAACCTGTCGGAAACCTCGTATCGCGCCGCGCTGACCTATATCGTCAACGACGAGGTGTCCACCTACGTCAGCATGGTGGAGTCGGTCTCACCGCCCCAGGTTGGCGTGACCCCACAAACCGGCAAGCAGTACGAAGTGGGCGTGAAGTATTCGCCGATTGGCATGGACGCGATGTTCTCCGCTGCGGTATACGACCTGACTCAGGAAAACGTCACCATCGCCGTGGTACTGCCCAGCGGCATCATCGAGCAGCAAACCGTTGGCGAGTCCCACGCACGTGGCCTGGACCTTGAAGCCAAGGCCCAGGTGACGGCTGATATCAGCGTGATTGGCGCCTATTCGTACATGGACACCGACGTGAAGCGCGGCTCGCTGTACGACGGCACATCACTGAAGGGCAACGCTTTCGCCACGGCGCCGAAGCATTCTGCCTCGCTCTGGACCTACTACGACATCCCGGACACCGACGTGAGTGTCGGGCTGGGTGCGCGGTATGTGGGGGCTTACTACATGGACGCGGCCAATACCAAGAAGACCGATGGCACTACGTTGTTCGATGCGGCGCTGAAGTACCGCATCGCCAAGGGCACTGACCTGGCATTGAACGTGAGCAACCTGTTCGATGAGCAGCATGTCGTGGGGGCGGGCACGGCGGACTATTACAACCCGGCGCGTGAGGTTACGGCGCGGGTGAGTTATAGCTGGTAAGTATCTGCAGCATCCAGCCGCTGCCCGTCAGTGTTGGCGCCGCCACCGGTTGCAGGCATCAAGGTCTTGATCAACGCCCGCACCGTACCCGGCAGCGCCTCCAGCTCCCTCACCAGAATGCTGCGTTCCCGTTCGGCCCAGGGCTCGTCGAGCGCGATGGTCACCAGGTTCATGGTGTGGCTGTGGCGCGATGCCGAGGACTCGGGAATGATGCCGATGCCAACGCCAGCTTCGACCATGCGGCAGATGGCTTCGAAGCCCGATAGCTGGATGCGCAGGCCCAGGGTTTCACCCATGCGCTCGACCTGATCGCGCAAAAAGGTCAGCAAGGTGCTGCCGTCATGCAGACCAATGTGCTGGTAGGCCAGTGTCTGTTTCAAGGTTATCTGGCGGCGACCGGCCAACTCATGCCCGGCAGGCACGATCAGCACAAGCCGGTCAGTGCTGAAGTGCATCACTTGCAGGCCGCTGGCCTCTACCGGGCCGGCGATGATGCCCATGTCGGTGCTGCCATCCAGCACACCTCGCACGATATCGCGGGACAGGCGCTCCTGCAGGTCGACCGTGACCCCAGGCCGTTGCGCCAGAAAGCCTGCCAACACTTCGGGAAGAAATTCGGTCACCGCGGTGGTGTTGGCGAAGATGCGGATATGCCCAGCCGAATCGCCACCGAATTGGGTGAACTCCGCCTTCAGGTAATCGACCTGTCGCATTACCAGGCGCGCATGCGTGAGCAGCGTAAGGCCAGCCGGTGTCAGCTCGACGCCGCGGCTGTCCCGGTACAGCAGGCGCGTGTCGAGCTGCGCTTCCAGCGCCTTGATGCGTGCACTGGCGGCAGCCGGGGAGAGATGGGCGCGGCGCGCACCCTGGGTCAGGCTAGGCGATTCGCCGATGTGAATGAACAGGCGCAGGTCGGCCAGATCGAAGTGCATGGGCAAGTCCCGGGTTGAGGAGGCGTTCGGTATTTATGAACGCCGGGTTATGGAAATGCAAATTCACAGAATGCGTGCTCGGGTCGCATGATCGTGTCAGTCGCAAGCGCAGCGTCGATGACGCTTCGCAAGCGGCCCGCCATAACAATAATTCCAGAGGCCCCCATGCCCACTACGCCCTTTGACTACAGCCCCTGGCTCGGTCGCACCGAAGAAGCCTGGGATGTGCTTAGCCGCAACCTTGTGCAACGTATCGCGGCAACGTTCAGCGAACCGGCACCTGCCCATGGCGAGGCACTGCCGCCCCTGTGGACCTGGTGTTTCTTCCAGGACCCTGTACCCGAAGCGCAACTGGGCATGGACGGGCACCCCGCACGCGGTGGTTTCCTGCCGCCGGCCGACGGGCGCAACCGCATGTGGGCCGGCGGCCGTGTCGAGTTCATAGCGCCATTGATCGTCGGCGGCGAAGCGCAACGCACCTCGACCATCCTGCATATCCAGGAGAAGCAGGGGCGCAGCGGGGCACTGTTGTTCGTGACGGTGCGCCATGACTACACCCAGCACGGCCAGCTGTGCATTCGTGAGGAACAGGACATCGTCTACCGCGAGCCGGCGCCGCCCAAGGCGAGCACCGACGCGCCCTGCGAAACGGGCACCTGGGCCGAGACCGTCACGCCCACCCCGACCTTGCTGTTCCGCTACTCGGCGGTCACCTTCAATGGGCATCGCATTCATTACGACTACCCCTACGTCACTGCAACCGAGGGTTACCCGGACCTGGTGGTACATGGCCCGCTGGTTGCCACGCTCAACTTGCGGGCGTTTCTGCGTGCCAACCCCGGTACCCGCTTGCGCCACTACCGCTATCGCAGCTTGCGCCCGCTGACCCTACCTGCACCTTTCCAGCTCAGCGGTTCCCTGGATGGCCCGGGCAAGGCGCGCCTGTGGGCCGGCAACGCCGCAGGCGTGGCGCAAAGCGCCGATGTCACTTTCGACTGACCATTTTCAAGCACCGTAGAGAAGCCTGCCATGCACAGCTACGACAGCGATGACCTCAACGCCATCCGCGAAGGCGTGCGCGCCTTGTGCGCCGAATTTCCTGGCGAATACTGGCGCACACTGGACGAGCACAAAGCATTCCCCGAGGCCTTCGTCAAGGCCATGACAGACGCCGGCTGGTTGTCGGCGATGATCCCCGAGGCCTACGGAGGTTCAGGGCTGGGGCTGGCCGAGGCATCGGTGATACTGGAAGAAGTGAACCGCTGTGGTGGCAATTCCGGAACCATTCACGGGCAGATGTACAACATGTTTACCCTGCTTCGCCATGGCAGCGAAGAACAGAAACGTCATTACCTGCCCAAGCTGGCCAGTGGTGAGTTGCGCCTGCAATCAATGGGGGTTACCGAGCCCACCACGGGCACCGACACCACGCAGCTCAAGACCACAGCCGTGCGCCAGGGCGATGACTACGTGATCAACGGGCAGAAAGTGTGGATCTCGCGCATCCAGCATTCGGACCTGATGATCCTGCTAGCGCGTACCACCCCGCTGGCCGAGGTCAAGCGCAAGTCAGAGGGCATGTCCATCTTCCTGGTGGATCTGCGCACGGCTATCGGCAATGGCCTGACCGTGCAGCCGATCGCCAACATGGTCAATCACGAAACCAACGAGCTGTTCTTCGATAACTTGCGTATTCCTGCCAGCAGCCTGATCGGAGAGGAGGGCAAGGGGTTCCGTTACATCCTCGACGGCCTGAATGCCGAGCGTACGCTGATCGCAGCCGAATGCATCGGTGACGGACGCTGGTTCGTCGAAAAGGCCAGCCAGTACGCCCGCGACCGGGTGGTGTTCGGCCGCCCGATCGGCCAGAACCAGGGGGTGCAATTCCCCATTGCCGAAGCCCACATTGAGCTGGAGGCTGCCGACCTGATGCGCTGGCGGGCCTGCGCCGAATACGATCGCGGCGCCAATGCAGGGGCCGCTGCCAACATGGCCAAGTACCTGGCCGCCAAAGCATCGTGGGAAGCGGCCAACGCCTGCCTGCAGACCCACGGCGGGTTCGGCTTCGCCAACGAGTACGACGTGGAGCGCAAATTCCGTGAGACACGGCTGTACCAGGTGGCGCCAATTTCCACCAACCTGATCCTGTCGTATGTGGCCGAGCACCTGCTCGAGCTGCCGCGCAGCTTTTGAAGGAGGCCATGCCCATGCGTGATACCCAAGCGCTGGCCACCTTCCTGGCCGACCTGCGCTACCAAGACATTCCACCGGCTGTCCTGGCGCGTACCGAAGACCTGTTCCTGGATTGGTTGGGCTCGGCACTGGCCAGCCAGGGCGCGCACCCGGTGCCGCTGTTCGAGCGTTACGCCGAGCGCATGGGGCCGCCGGCCGGGAAAGCCCGGTTGATGGGTACCGGGCGTGGCACCTCGCCGTACTTCGCCGCGCTGGTCAATGGCGCAGCGTCGCATCTGGTCGAGCAGGACGACCTGCACAATAGCTCCGTGCTGCACCCCGGCACGGTGGTGTTTTCGGCCGCCCTGGCAGCCGGGCAGGACCTGGACAAGTCGGGACCGGACCTGCTGCTGGCTGCTGTGGCCGGCTACGAGGCCGGTATCCGCATCGGTGAATTCCTCGGGCGGTCCCACTACCGCATCTTCCACACCACTGCGACCGTCGGCACCCTGGCGGCCGCCGTCGCCGTGGGCAAGCTGATGAATTTCAACCAGGCCCAGTTCATTGATGTGCTGGGCAGTGCAGGTACTCAGGCCGCCGGGCTGTGGGAGTTCTTGCGCGATGCGGCCGATTCGAAACAGTTGCACACTGCCAAGGCCGCTGCCGACGGGCTGTTGGCAGCCTACCTGACTGCCGATGGCCTGAGCGGGGCACGCAATATTCTGGAGGGCGATCAGGGCATGGCCGCCGGTATGTCCAGCGATGCCGACCCGGCACGCCTGTCAGACCGCCTGGGCAGCCGCTGGGCCCTGGCCGAGACCTCGTTCAAGTTCCACGCCTCGTGTCGTCATACCCATCCTGCTGCCGATGCATTGCTGGACCTGATGCAGCGTGAAGCGCTGCGCCATGACGACATTGTCGAAGTCATCGCCCACGTGCATCAGGGCGCTGTCGACGTGCTTGGCCGGGTGAACGTGCCCACCAGCGTGCACCAGGCCAAGTTCTCCATGGGCACGGTGCTTGGCTTGATTGCCGTGCATGGCAGCGCGCAGTTGCTGACGTTCCGCGACCTGGCGCTGAGCGACCCGAACGTGGCGGCGTTCCGCGACAAGGTGCGCATGCAGCTGGACCCCGAGGTGGACGCGGCCTACCCGGCCCGCTGGCTGGGCAGGGTCGAGGTGCGCTGCCAGGATGGGCGCCGTTTGACCGCGGCCATCGACGAACCCAAGGGCGACCCCGGCAATACCTTGTCGCGCGCAGAACTGGAAGACAAGTTCCTACGCTTGTTGGCCTACGCCGGGCAGCGCAGCGCGGCCGACGGGCAAGCCTTGATCGAACGTGTCTGGCAGTTGCGCGATGCGCGCTCGCTGGCCGACCTGCCATGACTCCCACACAGGACCTTGCCATGAGTGCATCCGCCCCCCGCCCCCTGGACGGCATTACTGTCGTCAGCCTGGAACACGCCATCGCCGCGCCGTTCTGCACCCGTCAACTGGCCGACCTGGGCGCTCGCGTGATCAAGGTTGAACGCCCCGGAAGCGGTGATTTCGCCCGTGGCTACGACCAGCGCGTCGATGGCCTGGCGTCTCACTTCGTGTGGACCAATCGTTCCAAGGAAAGCCTGACGCTGGACCTCAAGCATCCCGAGGCTGATGCCATTCTCGAAGGGCTTCTGGTCAAGGCTGACGTGCTTGTGCAAAACCTCGCACCGGGCGCCGCAGCGCGCATGGGCCTGGGATTCGAGGCACTGCATGCGCGGTTTCCACGGTTGGTCGTGTGCGACATCTCCGGCTACGGCGAGGGTGGCCCTTATGAAAAGAAGAAAGCCTATGACTTGCTGATTCAAAGTGAAGGCGGCTTCCTGTCCGTTACTGGCAACCCGGGCGCAGAGGGAATGGCCAAGGCCGGGTGTTCGGTGGCTGATATCGCCGCTGGCATGTATGCCTACACAGGTGTGCTCTCGGCGCTGATGCTGCGTGAACGCACGGGGGTGGGCAGCCGTATCGACGTGTCCATGCTCGAAAGCCTGGTGGAATGGATGGGCTACCCCATGTACTACGCCTATGACGGTGCTCCGCCACCGCCGCGAGCCGGTGCTGCCCACTCGACTATCTACCCGTATGGCCCTTTCCCTACGGGCGATGGCGGCACGGTGATGCTGGGCTTGCAGAACGAGCGCGAATGGCAGGCATTCTGCGAGCAGGTAGTGCTCGACCCGGCGCTGGCCACTGACGAGCGCTTCTGCGCCAACTACCGACGCTCGGAGAACCGCGAACTGTTGCGGCAGATCATCGTCGACGGCTTTGCCGCACTGAGCCTGGACGAGGTGGTGGCGCGTCTTGAAAGCGCTCAGATCGCCAATGCCCGGGTCAACGACATGCAGGGGGTGTGGCAGCACCCTCAGTTACAGGCCCGCGACCGCTGGCGCGAAGTGGACAGCCCGGTGGGCAAGTTGCCGTCGTTATTGCCACCGGGGCGCAATGCTGCTTTCACACCACGTATGGGCCCGGTGCCCGCGCTCGGTCAACATACCGCCGCAATTCTTGCCGAGCTGGGTTATGGCGATGAGCAGCAGGCGCAACTGAGCAGCGTAGGCGTGGTTTAGTACAGGAGCAGAACAATGCCTTACCCTATCGTGCGTTCCGCACTGTTCGTTCCCGGGAGCCGCCCGGACCGGTTTGCAAAAGCCCTGGCGGCCGGTGCCGACACCGTTATCGTGGACTTCGAAGACGCCGTGGAGGAACCGCTAAAAGCCCAGGCACTTGGGCATTTGGCGAGTTTCCTCGCTGAAAACCCCGACGCCCGTGTGTGGGTCAGGGTCAATGCGCCCAGCCACGCAGGCCACGGCGAAGACCTGCACTTTTGCGCGCAGCACGTTGGCGTGACCACAGTGCTGTTACCCAAGGTCGAGAGCGCCGCACAGGTGGCTGTAGCGGCTCGCACGGGCAAAACCGTAGTGCCAATCATCGAAACCGCGAAAGGGCTGTTGGCCCTGGAGCGCATCGCCAGTGCCCAGGGCGTACAGTGCTTGTCGTTTGGCAGCCTTGACCTGGCGTTGGACCTTTGTCTCAACACTGACAGCCCGGCGGGCCAGCGCTTTATCGACCAGGCGCGCATGGCCGTGCAACTGCATTCCCGAGGGGCCGACCTGGCGCCGCCGCTGGACGGCGTTTTTCCAGCGATTCGTGACCTGGAAGGGCAGCGCGCAGCCATGCGGCATGCGTACGACATGGGGTATGGCGGGGCGCTCTGTATTCACCCAAGCCAGGTGCCGGTCATTCACGATGCATTGCAACCGGCAGAGCAGGAACTGGCCTGGGCGCGAACGGTAGTCGATGGCAGCGCAGCCGCAGGCGGGGCAGGTGCCTTCCAACTGGACGGGCAGATGGTCGATGCCCCTGTGTTGCTACGTGCGCAGCGTTTGCTGGCGTTGTCCCGCTCCGGTTAGTGCGCAACCAGCCTTGTGAGGGCTAACGCAGACGCGTTCATGTTTGACGAACGCAGCCTTACACAAAAGCAGATTCCCCAAACACCTATACTGCGCCACCTTACCCTTGGCCCCGCTTCCCTGCCGACCTTCCAACAACAATAAAAGGTAAAACCCATGCTGAAGCTGACCCAGGCGTTTCTATGCGCCGCCGCCGTCTCACTGACCTCATTCGCCTACGCCGCCGACCCGGTCATCATCAAGTTCGCTCACGTTGTGGCCGACAGCACGCCCAAAGGCCAGGGCGCGCTGATGTTCCAGAAACTCGTGGAGGCGGACGACAAGCTCAAGGGCAAGGTCAAGGTCGAGGTCTACCCCAACTCTTCGCTGTTCGGCGATGGCAAGGAAATGGAAGCGCTGCTGCTGGGTGACGTGCAGATGCTTGCTCCTTCACTCGCCAAGTTCGAGCACTACAACAAGCAGGTCCAGATCTTCGACCTGCCATTCCTGTTCGACGACCTGGCCGCTGTCGATCGCTTCCAGCAGGGGCCCAAGGGCAAGGCGCTGCTCACCTCGATGGAAGACAAAGGCATCCGGGGCCTGGCCTACTGGCACAACGGCCTGAAGCAGTTGTCGGCGAACAAAAAAGTACTGCTGCCCAAGGATGCCCGCGGCCTGAAGTTCCGTGTCCAGGCCTCCAGCGTGCTGGAGGAGCAGTTCAAGGCCGTACGCGCCAACCCGCGTAAAATGAGCTTCGCCGAGGTTTATCAAGGGTTGCAGACAGGCACGGTCAACGGCACCGAGAATACCTGGTCGAACTACGAGAGCCAGAAGGTCAATGAAGTGCAGCCGTTCTTCACCGAGACCGACCATGGCCTGATCGACTACATGGTGATCACCAATGCCAAGTTCTGGAACGGCCTGCCAGAAGACGTACGTAACGAGCTACAGGGCATCATGGACAAGGTCACGGTTGAGGTGAACAAGCAGGCCGAGGCGCTGAACCAGACGTCACGGCAGAAGATCATCGATGCCAAGACCAGCGAGGTCGATGCGCTTACCCCGGAGCAACGTGATGCGTGGCGCAAGGCCATGCGCCCGGTCTGGGACAAGTTCTCCGATCAGATCGGCGCCGACCTGATCCAGGCTGCCCAGGACGCCAACACAGCCTCCTGACCTGACGTGTTCGCCGCCGCCCGTCCCGGGCGGTGACGCCTCATTCTGCGCGGAGAATGCCCATGCAAACGTTAAGGCGTGTCTGGGAACGCTTCGAGGAAGGCATGATTGCCTTTCTCCTGGCAGCCATGACCCTAATAACCTTCATCTACGTGGCGCTGAACAACCTCTACACGATGTTCTACAGCCTGAGCGATCACTGGACCTTTGCCAGCGAGCCGCTGTTGAGCATCGGTGATCACCTGATGGGCTATGCCCAGGAAATGACCTGGAGTATCGCCCTGACCAAGGCACTGTTCGGCTGGTTGATCTTCTTTGGCATCGCCTACGGCGTACGCACGGCCGGCCATCTCGGGGTCGATGTGCTGGTCAGGCGCACCCGCAAGCCCGTACAGCGTGTGCTGGCGATGATCGCCTGCGCCTGCTGCCTGGCTTACGCCGGGCTGTTTCTGATCGCCAGCATCAAATGGGTCAGCGCCGTACTGGTAGCGGGTATCGGGGCTGAGGACCTCGACCGCTACGGCATCAAGGTCGGCCATATCGCGCTGATCGTGCCGTGCGGGTTCGCGCTGATCATCCTGCGCTATCTGGAAATCCTGTACCGCATCTATACCCATCGCCAGACCAACCTGGGCCTGGCCGACGAGGCGGCCGAGGCGAGCAAGCTGGCCAACCCCGGTGAGGAGTCTGAGCGATGACCGTTATCTGCCTGTTCCTGTTGCTGTTCGTCTTCATGTTCCTGGGTGTGCCGATCGCCATTTCCCTGGGTTTGTCTGGTGCTGTGTCGATTTTGCTGTTTAGTCAGGACTCCCTCAGCTCGCTGGCAATCAAACTGTTTGAAACCACCGACAGCTACACCTTCCTGGCCATTCCGTTCTTCCTGCTGTCCGGTGCCTTCATGACCACCGGCGGCGTGGCGCAACGGCTGATCGACTTCGCCAACGCTTGCGTGGGCCATATCCGTGGCGGGCTGGCCATCGCCGCCGTGCTGGCGTGCATGCTGTTCGCCGCCTTGTCCGGTTCGTCGCCGGCCACGGTGGCTGCGGTCGGGTCGATTGCCGTGGCCGGCATGGTGCGCTCGGGGTACCCCAAGGCGTTTGGTGCCGGCATCATCTGTAACGCTGGTACGCTGGGTATTCTGATCCCGCCATCGATCGTGATGGTGGTCTATTCAGCCGCTACCGAAACCTCGGTGGGCAAGCTGTTCATGGCCGGTGTGATCCCCGGGATCCTGCTGGGCGTATTCCTGATGATCGCGATTTACATCGTGGCACGGGTCAAGAAGCTGCCCGCCCAGCCGCGTGCCAGTTTCCGCGAGTGGCTGACTGCAGCGCGGCGGGCGTTCTGGGGCTTGTTGCTGCTGGTGATCATTCTCGGTGGTATCTACAGCGGCATGTTTACCCCCACCGAAGCCGCAGCAGTAGCGGCGGTGTACTCCGCGTTCATCGCCCTGTTCGTGTACAGGGACATGACCTGGCGCGAGTGCCCGAAGGTACTGCTGGAGTCTGGGCGGCTGACCATCATGCTGCTGTTCATCATCGCCAACGCCATGCTGTTCGCGCATGTGCTCACCACCGAGCAGATCCCGCAGCAGATCACGCAGTGGGTGCTCTCTGAAGGCCTGACCCCTATCGGCTTCCTGATCATGGTCAACGTGGTGCTGCTCATTGCCGGCAGCTTCATGGAGCCGTCGGCCATCATTCTGATCCTTGCGCCGATTTTCTTTCCGATCGCCATGGAATTGGGTATCGACCCGATTCACCTGGGTATCGTGATGGTGGTGAACATGGAGATCGGGTTGGTGCATCCACCGGTGGGGTTGAACCTGTTCGTCACCAGTGCGGTAACAGGCTTGACCCTGGGCCAGACCATCCGCGCGGCGCTGCCGTGGCTGTCGATCCTGCTACTGTTCCTGGTGTTGGTGACTTACGTGCCTTACATCTCACTGGCGCTGCCAGAGTTCCTCGGCATGCCTTGACAGCCAGGGCTGGCCAGCAGCTTGGCCAGCCCGAAGGTTTTCAACGGTGTTAGCTGCCCGCTAGCATGTGCCTGACCATTACTCAGCGGACTGCACCATGACAACAACAAGATCCCTGCTTTGCCTGGCAATCACGTGTGCCTGGTTCACCAGCCTGGGTACGTACGCCGCCAACACGGCAGACACGCCGTGCAAGACCACTGCCGAATGCGCCGAGCAGGCGCGCAAGATCGGGGCTTTTGTAGAAAAGGCTCCCCCGAAGGGGCGCAAGGGCGAAAGCCAGTTCGATTACCTCAACCGCATCAACAAGGCCTCGTTGGTGATGCTCAAGGAGGCCGGCATCGTCACCGCCGAGCAAGCCGCCTCCATAGCCGGTGGCGTGCGTTATGCCATCGAGCAAGGCGAGCAGCCCGATGGCAAGCGCCCTAGCGACGTCCTGCAACTGGAGCAGATCCTCACCGACAAGGTGGGCCCTGAGGCTTCGCTGATTCATTCCGGCCGCAGCCGCCAGGACATGTATGCCACCTACCGCCTGGCCTCACTGCGCACCCACATGCTTGCCTACGGCGATGCCCTGAACGCCACGCGCCAGCGTTTGCTCAAGCTCGCTGCTGAGCACATCGATACCCTGGTGCCGGCTTATACCAATGGCGTGCAAGCCATGCCGATCAGCTACGCCCACTACCTGCTGGCCTACGAGGCGTCGTTCGAACGCGATGCGCAGCGCCTGCATGAGTTGTACGCACGGCTGAACCTGAGCCCCTTGGGCACCGCGGTGCTGGCCAACTCTGGTTACCCGATCAACCGTGAGCGCCTGGCAGCGCTGCTGGGCTTTGACGGTGTACGGGAGAACTCGCTGGACGCCAGCCAGGTGTCCACCTATGACATCCCGCTGGAAGCTTCTGGTCTGGTGTCATCCTCGGCGATTCGTATCGGCGCGTTCATTGGCGATATCCACACCCAGTATCACCAGACCCGGCCGTGGATCTTGCTGGATGAGGCCTCGACCTATACCAGCAGTGCCATGCCGCAAAAGCGCAACCCCGGCCTCCTGATGCGCACCCGGGAGGCGGCGTCCGATGTGGTCGGGCTGGCCAATGCCACCACCGTGCGCGCGCACAACGTCACCACCGGCATGACCGATTACAAGGCCGCGTTTGACGACCTGGGTCTGTTCACCTCCAGCGGCGAAATGTTCAAGCGCCTGGACCAGGTGCTGGATGCGCTGAAAATCAATGCAGCCCGGGCTGAAGAGGAGCTGGATGCTGACTGGACCACCTCGATGGAGTTGGCCGACACCCTGGAGCGCAAGCAACATGTGCCTTTCCGCATCGGCCACAGCTTTGCGTCTCTGATCGTCGAGAAGGCCCGTGCCGACGGCACGCTGCCCAAGAACTTTGCCTACGCGGACGCGCAGGCGCTGTATACCCAGGCGGCGGACAAACACCAGTGGAAGGACAACACACTGCCCCTGAGCGAAGCGGATTTCCGCGCCAGCCTGTCGCCCCGCGCGATGGTGCAAAGCCGTAAAGGCACCGGCGGCCCGCAGCCGGAGGAAGTGCGGCGTATGCTGGCTGAGGCCAGGCAGCGCTTGCAGGATGACCAGGGGTGGATGCAGCAGCGGCGGCAGAAGCTGGCGGATGCCGGGCAGGTGCTTGATAAGGCGTTCGATGGGTTGATGGGTAGGAGCGACCGATAGCACCGTCGGCGATTGGTCATAGATCGCCGGGGGCGCTCCGCACCCCATCGCGAGCTGCGCTAGCTCCTACGGTGGCAGCCCTGCAACCGCCCCCGTAGGAGCGACCGCAGGTCGCGATGGGCTGCAACGCAGCCCCAACTATCAGCGCTTGATCACGGATTACCGGGAGCGCGCTGCATCATGCCCAATTCAGCATCATCCAGCAGCGCCTTGCCCAGCGCGCAGAGATAATGCGCTGCCCAGATCAGCTTGGGTTTGTCCTCCATCAGCCCATCGATGGTCAGGTCACGGGCGTAGCCCATCAGTTCGGAGGCCTGTTCACGTGCGCTCTGGCAGGGAATGCCGGGCTCTATGCGGAACAGGGCGTGGGTGTGGTTTTCACCCTGATAAAAGACCGTCTTACCCACCGTGCAGTGGGCGTTTTGGTTGTTCATTAGGTCGTTCCCTTGGATTGTTGAAACCTGTGCTGGCTCGTATTCATCCATGGGTCAGTGCATCAGCTGCAGGTTCGATGGCCTCTGTATCTGAGCCAGCGTTGCTTCAAGCAATTTGCGTAGCGTTTCAAGCTCGTGCATCGCCGCCATCACCAGCAACGTTGCCGGTGAACGCGGCTGCATCATCAGGGCTTGTTGGGCTACGGCCTCTGCACAGAGGGCATGGTCGGCGGCCAGCATGACGGCCTCTTCCAGGGAGTGGGGGAACTGAGGTGGATCAGGTACGATTTTGAGCATGATGTGGTCCTCGATGGAGCGACCAGCACTTGCTGTCAAACAAGTGGTGGCAGCTGTGTGTAGGTTGACAGACCGGTGAAGACCAAACCGGCGCACACGAGGTGCCCCACACACAGCCGCCATAGGCAAAACCGCATGTTTGGTCGTCATCGGCCTGTCAAAGCCGGTCGTTGATATGCAACGACCCACCGAGACTAAAACCCCGAAAAACCGACCGCAATGGAAAACAGGCCCACGGAGTATCTTTGGGAAACGGCCTACACGAAAGGGCCAAAGTCTGATTTTTCTGCTTCGGCAAGCCCAATTGCCAGGCACAAAAAAAGACGCCCGAGGGCGTCTTCTTTTTGGAATTTGGTGGAGCCGGGGGGATTTGAACCCCCGTCCGCCAGTACTCCGCTGTCGGTACTACATGCTTAGCCGTGTCTATTGAGTTAATCCGCAGCCGCCCGACGGGCAGGGTGCTTTGGACGAGTTGGGTAAGTTTTAGTCGCTTTGCCCCCAACGTGCTACACGACGATCCTGTTCTGTATGACAATCACTTCGGGTTTACAGGCATCCCCTGGTGATTGCTGGAGCCGAAGCTACCAGGAGAGCGGGCTCAGCTGCTTACGCAGCGAGAGCGTAGCCCTCGTATTGGTCGTCATTGGCAACTATAGAAAGTTGCAACAGTGGATTTACGAGTTCTGTTACCAACTCGGCATGCACCTAGAGTTTCGCTACCGGCGTCGAATCCTAATCGGCCCCACACTAGCTCTAGCTAACGTACCTTACGGCACGTGGAATCGAGTATACGGCATTGCGCGGGCGCCGTCGACCACCAGACCGGTCACCCGCACGCTGCATCAGGCGCCGCCGCTGCTCGAGCCGCTGCCTTTGTCGGTTTTTTCGAGACGGTTAACTACTTTACTGGTGATCTCGATGCACTTCGCGGTGTCGCCACTCGCCTGGGCCTGCTTGGCCTCGTCAACGTGCTCCGTCACAGATTTATCCAGGCCTTCGGAGGTATTACCGGCGGTAGCCTGCATGTCATTGATTTTTTGCAGGTTGATGGTACACAGGTCATCTGCGAAGACTGGCGAGGCCAGCAGGGTAGCGGCCGCGAACAGGGCCGAAAGCGCGGTACCTTTCATGGGAGTCTCCTCTGTGGCCTCTGGTAGGTGGGCCTGTAAAGGTGGACTGTGGCCATTCGCCAACAGTTCAATCCTGTTGGCGGGGTGCTCGAGTGACCAAAGGAAGCGACCGTCCCACCTGCACGCTCCTTACCCACCAGCCATTCAAGCCACCGGGCAGGCCGAGGCACGTTCGCCGTCGACGACGACGTTGTAGGGTGCCTGCTCGCGATCGCGCAGGCCGTAGTCGCGGATCACCGAGGTGACGCGCACGCGGTAGTCGTCGAAGATCTTGTCGCGGCCGGCGCGTTGGGCCGACAGGTGGGCGGTGACGTTGCGCCATTGCACCACGGCGTCTTCATCGCGCCAGGTGGTCACCGACATCACCTTCTTGGGGTTCAATGTGCTCTGGAAGCACTCCACCGAAATAAAGCCCTCCATCGGCTGCAGCAACGGGGTGAGCTTGTTGACCAGGTCTACGTAGGTTTCACCCTGGCCTGGCAATGCCTGCAATTCGAACAGTACGACGATCATCTTCAGCGCCTCATCCTTGACGGTTTTTTGTAATGGGTCTCAGCGGGTAGGCAGGTTGCTCAGCCACGCCTGCATCACGCGGCCTGCAGCAAGGCTCAGGCGGCCTTCCAGGCCCTTGGCGGCCGCGCGCAGGGCAACCGGGTCGATGCCGGCCTGGCCCAGCTCACTGGCGTGCCCCACCAGCCACTGGTCGATGCGGGCGGTATCGGCCTCCAGGTGGAACTGCAGGCCCAGAATGGTATGGCCCACGGCAAACGCCTGGTGTGCGCCAACCGGGGTGCTGGCCAGCAACTGCGCGCCTTCAGGCACGTCGAACTGGTCGCCATGCCAGTGCAGCACGGGGGTGCCCTGCAGGGCGGCGAGGGGAGAATCCTGGCCGGCTGCGGTCAGGGTCAACGGCGAGAAACCGATTTCCTTGACGCCCATGGGGTACACCTTGGCGTGCATGGCGCGGGCGATCAACTGCGCACCCAGGCAGATGCCGAGCATGGGCTTGCCGCACTCGATGCGCTGGCGTACCAGTCTCAGCTCGTCATGCAGAAAGGGGTAGAGCTGTTCGTCGTAGGCCCCGATAGGGCCGCCGAGCACGATCAGCAGGTCGGCTTTCACCACCTGCTCGCCGTCGAGGGTATCGACGGTTGGGTCCAGATAGGTGAGGGCGTAGCCTGCGTCGGCCAGCACCGTATCCAGGGTGCCAACGTCTTCGAAATGGATGTGGCGTAGTGCAATTGCAGTCTTCATGGAAAATCCTGTGGTTGAGGGAGCGGCGGTTGCAGTCTAGGCCGAGGCGTTGAGGTCGACCTTGAGGGTGCCGGACGTGGGGAAGGTGCAGCAGGCCAGCGCCCAGCCTTCATCCTTGTCCTTGTCGGTCAGGCAGAAATCGGGCTCCAGGGTGTATTCCCCTTCCGACACCTTCAGCCGGCAATGGCCGCAGATGCCCGCCCGGCAGACACTGCGCACCTCGATGCCGCTGGTCTCCAGCATCTCCAGCAGGCTTTTGCCGGCCGGCGGCTCCAGCACCTGGCCGTTGTGCTTCAGGTGAAGGCGCAGGGTGTCGCTGGCCTCGCTACCCGGTGTAGCCGCCACGGGTGCTGCCGGTGCGCTGAACGATTCGATCAGCAGCCGGCTGGCAGGCAGCTCGGCTTGCAGGTGCTCACGCATGCCCAGGGCAAAGCCATGGCTGCCACAAATCACCACGCTGTCTGGGTTACCCAGCCGCTTCAGGTCGTTAACTTGTGGGCGGCCTGCGCTGAAGTGGCCTTTGCCAGTGATGGCTTCGCGGGTGACGAACACCTGCAGGGCGAACCATGGTTGGGTCAGCTCCAGTGCCAGCAGCTCGTGCAGGAAAGGCAGCTCGGCGGTGGACGGCACGCACAGCAGCAGGCTGACCTGCGGTACGGGTAGACCTTCTTGTGCCCGTTGCGCAAACCCGCGCAGCAGGGCAAGCGGCAGGGTGATACCGATACCGCCGGCAAGCATGCCGACCTGCCGGCACCCGACCAGGGATGCCACGGTGATGTCCCCCTCCACGCACTGCAGCGAAATGCTTGACCCAGCCTGCAGCGTTGCATGCAGATGGTCCGAAACCCCACCATGCCCTTCGCGCCTTACCGCAATTTCGAACCGGTCGTCCGCCGACTTGCGGGTAATCGAGTACAGGCGCTGCTGGGGCGTGCCAGCCATGTCTGCAGCTTGCAGGGCCACGTGCCTGCCCGGCTCCAGGCGTGCAAGGAAGTCGCGGGGGGCATCGAGTACGCGCAGGCTGAACACCTTCACCTGGGCTGTTTCGCTGTGCACCTGCTCGCACAGCGCCTTGAAGGTCGGGTTCATGCGCTGGCCCTTTCGTTCAACTGCTCCACTGCCAGCTCTGCACTGCCCAGGCCGTTGCCGGCCAGGCCGATGCGATCGACCAGCGCCTGCAGCGAATCGGTGTACACACTGATTTCGTTGTTGTCGCCCACGTCATGCAGAATCTCGTTGGCATGCGGGAAATCGAGCATGGCGAACACCTTGGACCAGGCGCCCATTTCGTTGTTGGCGAACATCTGCACCGTGCGCAGGATGACCGAGCGCAGGTACTGGCGTTCTGTGCGGCTCAGGCCGTGGACGATGTCGGACGCGACAAAACTGAACACGCTCGAATGGCTCCACTCGTCCATGGCGTGGGTGCGGGTGACTTCGTGGCAGACCGCCTGGATGCTGGCGTCTTCTGCCATGGTCTTGAGGTAATCGGTAATCAGCGTTTCGCTGGCACAAGCGATGCCGAAGCGGGTCAGGCGGCGTTCCCACTCGGCCGTGCAATTGGCCAGCAGGGCTTCGCGCCAGGTCACCAGGTTGAAGGCGCTGAACTCCAGCGGCGCCAGTTTGCGCATGTCATAAATGTAATTGCAGGCCATGATGGACATGCGCGTGTGCAATGCTTCGTCGAGCATGGCCTGGGACATGACATCTTGCAGCAAGGTGCGGTTATTACTGTGTGGCGGGGTTTTGATAATGTCTTCGCAGGCGGGCACCACCACATTGCATTCGATATAAATGGTTTTGAGGTTGTAGATGCCCCACGCATAGGACAGGCATTTGGATTTCAATGCTTCTGGCGCTTCACGCCACGCCTGGTGCTGCCGGAATGGCAGCAACGACAGGCTGAAGTCGTTCTTTGTGGGGTCGAATGCCAGGCCCCAGTAGTCCGGCTGCGGCTGGTTCACAGCTGCGCGGGTTTTCCAGAGCGTGGCCAGTTTGGACAGCATATTGCCCACGGCGTCGTCGGTGGTGTAACTCTTAACTTCCATGTTTAAGCTCCAGGCGTTTCGGTTGTGTGTGTTATTGTGGAACGTGCCCGTACAACACATTTACGGACACGCGAATGCAGCGTGCAATAACGCGCTATATGTAGGGCGGCGCCCTTCAAGTGTGCGTTATAAACAGCGTGCGCTTGTTGATATGAATCATTTATAAGTGAGTTGTAGTGCTCTTGTTTTTCTGTTGTTAGCCAGGGCCCGCTCCTGCAATAACGTCACTGCAACAGTCAGGCCCATGAAGGCTGCGCTGCCCCAGAAAATCCCTGTGGGGTGGCCCTGGTCCAGCAGCCATCCAAACCCGACCGGCCCGAGGGTGCCGCCGATATTGAAACCGGTCGAAACGATGCCGAAGGTTTTACCTTCGGCTCCTTTCGGGGCGGCTGCGCGTACCAGCATGTCACGCGAGGGGGCTATCACCCCGGTCAGGAACCCCGTCACCCCCAGCACCACCAGCAGTGCCGGCTCGTTCAGGCGCGCGGTGGCGACCAGCAGCATCAGCAGGGTCGCCAGGGCAAATGCACTGGCAGCCACCACGCCGTGGCGTTGGGTTCGGTCGGCCAGCGTGCCCCCGGCCAGCACGCCGAAGGCGCTGGCGAAGAGGAAAGCGGTGAGTGCCGAGTTGGCCCAGTTCAGGGCGACGCCTTGGCCTTGCATCAAGGCGGCGACAGAAAACTTTTCGATCGCGCCGGTGCTCAGGTTCAGTAATACGAATAAGAAGGTGAGGCTCACCACCATCGGTGACAGCAGTGCCAGGCGGCCTACCGTAGGCTGGCCTGCAGGCGTGGCCGATTGCACGGGGGTGGCCTGCGGCAGCGCCGAGCCTTGCACCCACAGCACCGCCAAGGTTGCAAACCCCACCAGTGCTGCTGCCGCGAACGCCATGGCCGGGGTGCTGGCCACGGCAACGCTCAACAAGAACACCGGGGCCACGGCAGCGCCCAGGAAACCTGCGAAGGTGTGCACCGAAAACGCTTTGCCGATATGGGCCGGGTCGATATGACGCGACAGCAAGGCATAGTCGGCGGGGTGGTAGATGGCGTTGGCGACACCGGTCAGGCTCATGCCAAGCAACAGGCAGATGTAGCTGGGCGCCACTGCGATCAGCAGCAGGCTGCTGCTGCCCAGCGCCAGCGCGACCCGCAACAGGCGCATGGCACCGAAGCGGTCCACGGCAAACCCCATGGGGGCCTGTACCAGTGCCGTCACGATGTTGAACAGGCTCAAGGCCAGGCCCAGTGCCACATAGTCCACCTGGAAGAACGCCGGCAGCAGCGGGAACAGCGCTGCCAGCACCATGATGTGCAGGTGGCTGACGAAGTGAGCAGCGGCGACTTGAGGTAATAACCCGATACGAAGCGTCATGGCGAAACCTGTGTGGTAAGCAGGGCAAAACCGGCGCAGAGCTTAAAGAGGCAACGGTCTTGCGCGGTAGTCCATTACTGCGACCCAAACCAGACCACTTAAGCTGGCCGCATGGCGCCCGCGCCAGCCCCTGGCTAGACGTGTGGCAGCCGTACCCTGGGCGGTGGTCTGCAACACCGGCCCGAACTGGTAGGGGCGCAGGCACCCTAAGCCGCTAGGGTAGGGCGGCGAGTTTTGGGCGTTTACACAAGGAGTGAGCATGCCGCGTTTCGCTTATCGGGAGGGCTTGGCACTGCCCGGCGTCAATGGTGCTGCGCTGCCCCAGGTGGACGGTGAAGTCTGGCAGGCCATTGATGCCGAGCGTCAGCGCCAGTTGCATTCCATCGAGCTGATCGCCGCCGAGAACGTGGTCAGCCGCGCGGTGCTGGAGGCCCAGGGTTCGGCGCTCACCAACAAGTATGCCGAGGGTTACCCTGGGCGGCGCTACTACGCCAGTTGCGGCAATGCCGACGCCATTGAAACCCTGGCCATCGAGCGGGCCAGACTGTTGTTCGATTGCGCCCACGCCAACCTGCAACCCCATTCAGGCAGCCAGGCCAACCAGGCTGTATTCCTGGCATTGCTGGCGCCGGAAGACAAGATACTGGGCCTGGACCTGAAGGCCGGCGGCCATTTGTCCCACGGCGCCGCATTCAATGTTTCCGGGCGCTGGTTCAATGCCATCAGCTACGGGGTAAGCCCGGTCACCCACAGGGTCGACATGGACGAAGTGGAGCAAATCGCCCAGGAGCATTGCCCGCGCCTGATCATCGCGGGCGCCGCGGCGTATTCACGGGCGCTGGACTTTGCGCGGTTTCGCGCCATTGCCGACGACGTGGGGGCGTACCTGATGGCCGACATCGCCCACGTGGCTGGGCTGGTTGCCGGTGGCGCCTACCCGTCGCCTGTGCCCCATGCCCATGTCACCACCCTGAGCACCCACGCCACCTTGCGCGGGCCCCGTGGCGGCATGATTCTGTGCAGCGATCAGGCCCTGGCGCGCAAGATCGATGCGGCGGTGTTCCCGGGTTTGCAGGGGGCTGCCCAGATGCACACGGTGGCGGCCAAGGCGGTGGCGCTGGGCGAGGCGTTGCAGCCGGGCTTCGGCCCCTATGCCCATGCCGTGGTGGCCAATGCCCAGGCCCTGTGCGGGCGCCTGGCCGAGGGCGGGCTTTTGGTGGTGTCGGGGGGCACGGACACCCACCTGGGGGTGGTCGACCTGCGGCCGTGGGGCCTGGCGGGCAACGTGGCCGAGGCTGCGCTGGAGGCCATCGGCATTACCGTGAACCGCAACGTGGTGCCCGGCGATGCCGGCACGCCCAGGGTTACCTCCGGCATTCGCCTGGGCAGCGCTGCGTGCACGTCACGCGGCATGGGCGTTGACGAGTTTCGCGAAATCGGCGACATGATCCTGGCCATGTTGGGCGGCGTGCGCAGTGGCTCACTGGACATCCGCACCGAACACGCCATTCGTGAAGGTATCGGCGACCTGACCCGGCGCTTCAGGTTGCCCTACTGAGCCCGCCAGTCAGATTTTCAGGGCGTTGGCCAGGCGCAACATGGCGGCTTCGATCTCGTAGGCGGTCAGTGAGGAATAGCCCAGCAGCCAGCCCTGCTGCTTCGGCTCGCTCACGTACAGGCCGCTGAGGCCGGACAGCTGAACACCGGCAGTGGCGGCCTGGCGGATGGTCTTCTCCTCGGACCAACCGGCCTTGAGCAGGCAGGGGATCTGCAGCCCGCCTGGCGGCAGCTCGGCGGTGACCACTGCACTGAGGTACTTGCCGATGGCGTCGAACATGATCGACCGACGCCCGGCATACAGCTTGCGCATGGCCCGCACGTGAGCGTTGTAATGGCCGTCCTCCATGAAGCGCGCCAAGGTCAGCTGCAGTGTCTGCGGGGTGTGGCCGTCCATCATGCTGCGTGCGTAGGCAAAGGGTTTGACCAGCTCGTTGGGCAGCACCATGTAGCCCATGCGCAGGCCGGGGTAGAGGGTCTTGCTGAAGGTGCCGATGTAAAGCGTGCGCTGGTACTTGTCCAGGCCCTGCACGCAGGCTGTGGGTTGCCCGTCGTAGTGGAACTCGCTGTCGTAGTCATCTTCGATGATCCACTTGCCTTTCTGCGCCGCCCAGTTGATCAGCTCAAGGCGCCGCTCCAGCGGCAACGTCGCGCCGGTGGGGTACTGGTGTGACGGTGTGACGTACACGCAACTGGCACCGCTGCGGTCGTCGTGCAGCAGGTCGGTGCGGATACCCCGTTCGTCCACGTCGATGGGCAGCACCTTGGTTTCGGCAATCTGGAACGCCTTGCGTGCGCCATAGTAGCCGGGGTTTTCCAGCAGAATCGGCTTGCCAGCGTCCACCAGCAACTGTGCGCACAGGTACAACGCCTGGCGGGTGCTGCTGAGCACCAGCACCTGGTCGGGCGAGCACTTGGCGCCGCGCTCAAGGTTCAGGTAGGTGGCAATCGCCTTGCGTAGGGGCTCGGCCCCTTGAGGGTCGCCGTGCAGCAGCACGCTGGCGCGGTAGTCCTTGACCACCTGGCGTTGCAAGCGCTCCCACACGTCGGTGGGGAAGCTGCGGGTTTCTGGCAGGCCGGTGGCAAAGGCCTTGATCACTTGCTGGTCACGCACGCCACCGGTGTCGAGGATCATCCGCCCGCGCTGGCTGAGGCCTGCGCCGTGGTCGGTGACGCTGCGTCGAACCTCCTGCGCCTTCAGGCGGCGAGGGTTGGCGCCGCGCAGTTCCATGCCCAAGGTGTCGCAGACGTAGCTGCCAGCGCCTTCACGGCGTACCACGAAGCCGTCCCGGTGCAGCTGTACGTAGGCGTTTTCGACGGTGTCGCGGGCACAGCCCAGGGATTTGGACAGCACCCGGGTAGACGGCAGCTTCAAGCCTGGGCTGAGGGCCCCGTCCAGAATCAGCGCACGCAAGGCCCGCTGGATGCGTTGATGCAGGTCCAGCAGCTGAAGCTCGGCATCGTTCAGCCGCATCTTCAACGTTTCCAGCTCGAAGGTCTTTGCCATGTGGTCTGCTCTATATCCTTGAACTGGCCGGTAGTGGCAGGCCAGTCTACCCGTAGACTCTGGCCCTCGCCACTCCAGGCCCGGCCTGGTCACCGCTTGCACAGGAGCCCCTTCGACATGGCACGATCACACAACTTCAGTGCAGGGCCCACGGCCGTGCCGCTGGAAGTGCTCACCCAGGCGCACGACGAGTTTTTCGACTTTGCCGGCACCGGCATGTCGGTGATGGAAATCAGCCACCGCTCGCCGCTGTTCACTGCCGTGGCAGAAGAGGCCGAGCAGGACCTGCGCGAACTGCTCGAGGTGCCGGCCGCCTACCGCGTGCTGTTCCTGCAGGGCGGCGCCTCGCTGCAATTTGCGCAGGTGCCGATGAACCTGGCAGGTGAAAGGGGCACGGCAGACTACGTGCACACCGGCCTGTGGTCGGGCAAGGCCATCGAGGCGGCGCGGCGCTACTGCGACGTGCGCGTGGTTGCCAGTGCCAAGGCCAGCGGCTTCGACCACATTCCGCAACTTGCACACTGGCAGCTCAATGCCAACGCCGCCTACCTGCACTACACCGAAAACGAGACCGTCCATGGCGTGCAGTTCAGCGACACGCCGGCGAGCGCCGCGCCGCTGGTGTGCGATGCCTGTTCCAGCCTGCTGTCCAAGCCCATCGACATCGCCAGGCACGGGCTGGTGTATGCCGCCGCCCAGAAGAACATGGGGGTGGCCGGGCTGACAGTGGTGATCGTTGACCCGGCGCTGCTGCAGCGTGCCCATGCGTTTACCCCGGACATTCTCAACTATGCGCGTATCAGCGATGCGCGCTCGATGCTCAATACCCCGGCCACCTACCCGTGGTACCTCACCGGCCTGACCC
The DNA here is from genome assembly GCF_001320125.1 of Pseudomonas sp. NBRC 111119. Classification (NCBI taxonomy): domain Bacteria; kingdom Pseudomonadati; phylum Pseudomonadota; class Gammaproteobacteria; order Pseudomonadales; family Pseudomonadaceae; genus Pseudomonas; species Pseudomonas sp. NBRC 111119. Next base: position 79,055 of record NZ_BCAV01000020.1, on the reverse strand, counting down.
TCAAGTGGATCAAGCGCAGCGGGGGCTTGCACGCCTTGCATCAGCGCAACCAGACCAAGGCGAGCCTGCTGTACAGCGTGATCGATGCCAGTGAAGGGTTCTACCGCAACCCGGTGCAGGCGCCGTATCGCTCCATCAACAACGTGCCGTTCCACCTGGCCGACCCGGTGCTGGAGGCGGCCTTTCTGCGCCAGGCCGAGGAGGCCGGCCTGCATGGCCTCAAAGGCCACGCCAGCGTGGGTGGCCTGCGCGCCAGCCTGTACAACGCCGTGTCGGTGGACGCGGTGGCTGCCTTGTGCGCGTTCATGCAGGCGTTTGCGCGCCGTCAGGGTTGATGCACGTGAAAAGTGGTCTGGTCTGCCGCTTTGAAGTGTAGGGGTAAAGCCTGCCAATCAATGGCTATAAATAACTGCCCAGCGTGGCCGGATACATCGTCTAGCAAGGAGCCAAGACCTATGTCATCTACTCAACCTCTCTCGTCCCTGCGCCTGCGGGACCTGCTGCACCCCGTCGTCGCCGGGCTCATCTCGGTGATCGTCAATTATGGGGGCACCTTCATCCTGGTCTTCCAGGCCGCCAAGGTGGCCGGGCTAAGCCCCGAGCTGACGGCATCGTGGGTGTGGTCGGTGTCGATCGGGGTGGGGGTAACCGGCCTGTTCCTCAGCTGGGTGAGCCGTGAGCCGATCATCACCGCCTGGTCGACCCCCGCAGCAGCCTTTCTGATCGTTGCCCTGGCAACCACGCCTTATGCGCAGGCGGTGGGGGCGTACATGATTTCGGCAGCCGCGTTCGTGGTGCTGGGCGTATCGGGTTACTTCGAAAAGGCCGTGCGGTTGATCCCCCCGGGGGTAGCGGCTGGCTTGCTGGGTGGCATCCTGCTGCAGTTCGGTATCGGTGCGTTTGCCAGCATGAGCGTCGACCCGGTACTGGTCGGTGTGCTGATCGGCGCCTACATCGTGTTCAAACGCTTCAGTGCGCGCTATGCGGTGGTCGGCATCCTGGTGTTGGGGCTTGTGTTCCTGGTGATGCAGGCGCGGGTGGATTTTTCTGGCCTGGCACTGGAGTTTGCGACGCCGGTGTTCACCCGGCCCGAGTTTTCGCTCAATGCGCTGTTGAGCGTGGCGTTGCCGCTGTTCCTGATCACCCTCACCGGGCAGTACATGCCGGGCATGCTGGTGTTGCGCAATGATGGGTTCAATACCAGTGCCAACCCAATCCTTGGCGTGACGGGGCTGGGCTCGCTGCTGATGGCGCCGTTCGGCTCACACGCGTTCAATATCGCTGCCATCACGGCGGCCATCTGCACGGGCAAGGAAGCCTCCGAAGACCCGTCCAAGCGTTGGATCGCAGGGGTAGCCGCCGGCATCTTCTACATTCTGGTGGGTATTTTCGGTGTCACGCTGGCAGCGGTGTTCATGGCGTTCCCGGCCACTTTCATCACCACCCTGGCGGGGCTGGCACTGCTGGGCACCATCGGGGGGAGCCTGGCCAATGCCATGGCCGATGTGAAAGCCCGCGAAGCGTCCCTGATCACCTTTCTGGCCTGCGCGGCCAACATCACCCTGCTCGGGATTGGCGGCGCCTTCTGGGGCCTGGTGATCGGCCTGGTGGCCTACGCCGTGCTCAACGGCAAGCTGCCACGGCGGGGCAAAACCCCTGTCGCCCAGCCAGAGCACGTTGCAGTCCCCAGCAAAGGAGCAACCCATTGATGACCCCGTACGCCGAAGACCTCACGACCCTGCATGAGCGCCACGGCCGTTACCCACAGGCCAACAGCGTGGAAGACTTCCGCCGCAACCTGGCAGCGGTGCAGCAACGCATTGCCCACGCGTGCCAACGGGTTGGCCGCGACCCGGCCAGCGTGCGCTTGTTGCCGGTCAGCAAGACCTTCGATGAAGCCCACCTGCGCCTGGCATACGCCGCTGGCTGCCGGCTGCTGGGCGAAAACAAGGTGCAGGAGGCGCAGCGCAAGTGGGAAGCCATGGCCGACCTGCAAGACCTGCAATGGTCGGTGATTGGCCATCTGCAGACCAACAAGGCCAAGCAGGTGGCGCGTTTTGCCAGCGAGTTCCAGGCTCTGGACAGCCTGCGCGTGGCCGAGGCGCTGGACCGTCGCCTGCGTATCGAAGGCCGGGAAATGGACGTGTTCGTGCAGGTGAACACCTCGGGTGAGGCCAGCAAGTACGGCCTGGTACCGGGCGACGTGGCAGCGTTTTTACAGGCGCTGCCCGCCTTCCCCACCTTGCGGGTGCGCGGCCTGATGACCCTGGCGCTGTTTTCTGCCGACGTTACCCGCGTGCGGCCCTGCTTCGTGCGCCTGCGGGAGTTGCGCGACCGGCTGCTGCCAGGCGCCCCGGCAGGTGTGTCGCTGCAGGAGCTGTCGATGGGCATGTCAGGGGACTTCGAAGTCGCCATCGAGGAGGGCGCGACGGTGGTTAGGGTTGGCCAGGCGATCTTCGGCGCGCGCGCCATGCCCGATGCGTATTACTGGCCGACCGCCGATGCACGCCCGCTTGTAGATGACACGGTAGCGGCCACCGCCAGCCATTGATCCCCCTGTTAAGGAAAACCCGCAATGTCCGCTGCACTTGCTTACCTCATGAATACCTCTGCCCGGCAGCCGGTTGCCTTCAGCCGTGGCCAGGGCGCCTTGTTGTGGGACTCGGAGGGCGTGGAATACCTGGATGCCATCGCCGGTGTGGCGGTGACCAGCCTGGGGCATGCCAACCCGGAAATCGCGGCGGCCATCGCCGAGCAGGCCGGCGTGCTGCTGCACACCACCAACATGTTCCGCATTCCGTGGCAGGAACAGCTGGGCGAGCGGTTGTGCCGGCTCTCGGGCATGCAGCGGGCCTTCTTCTGCAACTCTGGCGCGGAAGCCAACGAAGCGGCGCTGAAGCTGGCGCGCCTGCACGGCAACGCCCGCCAGGTGGCGCAACCCCAGGTGCTGGTGATGGAAAACAGTTTTCACGGGCGTACCCTGGCCACACTGGCCGCCACCGGTAACCCGGCTGTGCAGCGTGGCTTCGAGCCCTTGATGCCGGGCTTCATCCGTGTGCCTTACGACGACATCGACGCCGTGCGCCAGGTAGCGGCGCAATCGCCCAATGTGGTGGCGGTACTGGTCGAGCCGGTGCAGGGTGAAGGGGGCGTGCACGCGGCCTCCTTGGGCTACCTGCAGGCCCTGCGCCAGGTGTGTGACGAGCACGACTGGCTGATGATGATCGATGAAGTGCAGACCGGCCTGGGCCGCACCGGCACCTGGTTTGGCTTCCAGCACGCGGGTATCGAGCCAGACGTCATCACCCTGGCCAAGGCCTTGGGCAACGGCTTCCCCATTGGCGCCTGCCTGGCACGTGGCAAGGCGGCGGAGTTGTTCTCGCCGGGCCACCACGCCTCCACCTTCGGGGGCAACCCGCTGGCATGCCGGGTGGGCTGCACCGTGCTCGACATCATGCAGCGCGACCACCTGCCGCAACGTGCCGCCGCTTCGGGCCGGCGCCTGCTGGCCGCGTTGAAGCTGGCCCTGGGCAGCCACCCCCAGGTGGTGTCCATTCGTGGGTTGGGCCTGATGGTCGGGATCGAACTCGACCACCCCTGTGCCGACCTGGTCAACAAAGCCCGTGACGAGCAACGCATGCTGATCACCGTGACGCGGGGCAACACCGTGCGCCTGTTGCCGCCCCTGATCTGCGACGACGCACAGATCGACGATATCGCCGCGCGCATGGCGCGCTTGTTGTCCCCTCAAGCCTGAATACCCGTAAAGGACCTACGCACATGTACGACGCTTCGCTTACCCTCAACGCTTTCGATCCCGAACTGAACAAAGCCATTCACAATGAAGTGCATCGCCAGGAAGACCATATCGAGCTGATCGCCTCGGAAAACTACGCCAGCCCCCTGGTGATGCAGATCCAGAGCACGGTGCTGACCAACAAGTACGCCGAAGGCTACCCCGGCAAGCGCTACTACAGCGGTTGCGAATACGTCGATGTGGCCGAGCAACTGGCCATCGACCGGGTCAAGGCCCTGTTCAAGTGTGATTACGCCAACGTGCAACCCCACGCTGGCGCCCAGGCCAATGCGGCGGTGTTCCTGGCGTTGATCAGCCCGGGTGACACGGTGATGGGCATGAACCTGGCCCAGGGCGGCCACCTTACCCACGGCAACCCGGCCAACTTTTCCGGCCGCCACTACAACATCGTGCCCTACGGCCTGGACCCTGAAACCGGGCTGCTGGACTACGACGAGATGGAGCGCATCGCACTGCGCACCCGCCCCAAGATGCTGATCGGCGGTTTCTCGGCCTATTCGCGTTACAAGGACTGGGCGCGCATGCGCACCATCGCTGACAAGGTCGGGGCGATTTTCTGGGTGGACATGGCCCACGTTGCCGGCCTGGTGGCTGCCGGTGAATACCCGGACCCGCTGCCCCATGCCCACGTGGTCACCAGCACCACCCACAAGACCCTGCGCGGGCCACGGGGTGGCTTGATCCTGTCCAAAGGCCAGGATGAAGCCTTCTACAAAAAGCTCGACTCTGCGGTGTTCCCGGGCGTCCAGGGCGGCCCCCTGATGCACCAGATCGCCGCCAAGGCGGTGGCATTCAAAGAGGCACTGTCGCCTGAGTTCAGCACCTACCAGGCCAAGGTGGTGACCAATGCGCGCGCCATGGCCAAGGTGCTGCAGGCGCGGGGGTACAAGATTGTGTCGGGCGGCACCGACAACCACATGATGCTGATCGACCTGTCTGCCAAGCCCTACACCGGCAAGGAAGCCGATGCGGCCCTGAGCAGTGCCTATATCACTGCCAACAAGAACTCGGTACCCAACGACCCGCGCTCGCCGTTCGTGACCTCCGGCTTGCGTATCGGCACCCCAGCGGTGACTACCCGTGGTTTCGATGTCGAGGCTTGTGAGCAGGTGGCTGGCTGGTTGTGCGATGTGCTGGATGCCTTGGAGAGCGGCCGCAGTGAAGAGGTGGGCCACCATGTGCGTGAACAGGTGGTTGCCTTGTGCCGTCGTCACCCGGTGTATGGCTGAACCGGCTGCCGTCGAGGGGCCGCCAGGCGGCCCCACAATCCCTGCTCTGCACAGGCCCTACCGCGCCTGAGTCACCCGGTCCACCAGATAAACCAGGCTGTGGTAATCGATGCCGCTGTGGGTCGATAGCCCGATCTCGCAAGTGCGGCTGGTGGAAATGCCTTCACCGCAATACTGCACGGCGTCCTTGAGGCTGCGCAGGGAGTGGGCATTGAGTTCAGGTGTGGTGAAGCCCTTGTCGCCGGCAAAACCACAGCAATGAATGCCTTCTGGTATCACCACCTGTTTGCTGCAAAGCCGGGCCAGGTCGATCAGTGCCTGGCTCTCGCCCAAGTGCTGGGTACTGCAGGTGACATGCACGGCCACAGGGGCGTCCTGGGGGGTGAACGCCAGGCGGTCTACCAGGTGCGTGCGGATGAAGCGCACCGGGTCGTACAGGTCCAGGCGCGATTCACCCAGGTCCTGCACCAGGCGCAAGGTGCAGGGGCTGGTGTCGCAGTAGATCGGGTCCAGGCCGCCACGGCTGGCGTGCAGCAGGGCGTTGATCAATTCCTGGCGCTTGTGTTCGGCCTGTTCCGGGTAGCCTTTGGACGCGAATGGCTGGCCGCAGCACAGGCTGTCGGCATTGTCGGGGAACACCACCTGGTAGCCGGCCTTTTCCAGCAGGGCGCGGGTCTTGTCCAGCAGCGGGGTTTGCTCCTGGTCGGCGAAGGCCGGGCCCATCACCCGTGAAACACACGCGGCCAGGTACACCACCCGCGGGCGGGCGTCGTTGCTGGCCGGGCCCAGGCTGAACGCGCGCAAGGGCTGCGGCATGGCCGGGGTCCATTGCGGCAAACGGCCCTGGCTGGCTTTGCTCAGCGAGGCGCTCAGGCGGCGCAGCCGGGGGGCGCCCAGCAGCTTGCGCGCAGTGTTGGCAGCCAGCAGGGTAAGGCGGGCGCCGCTCAGGGCGGTGTGAAAATGCTCGGCCAGCCAGTCGGCGGCCTTGCGGTGGTCTGCGGCCTGGCTGCGCAGCTTCTTCACCAGCTCACCAGTGTTGATGCCCACCGGGCAGCGCTGGGCGCACAGGCCGGTGGCCGCGCAAGTGTCGATGCCCTGGTACTGGAAGGTTTCGCGCAACTGGCGGGTATCCAGCCCTGCGCGTTGCCTGGCCTGGATGTCCCGCCACATCACGATGCGCTGGCGCGGGCTGAGGGTCAGGCCTTTGGAGGGGCACACCGGCTCGCAGAAACCACACTCGATGCACTTGTCGACGATCGCGTCGGCGGCAGGTAGCGGCTTGAGGTTTTTCAGGTGGATGCTTGGGTCTTCACTCAGCACCACGTCGGGGTTGAGGATGCCGTTTGGGTCCAGCAGGCGCTTGAGCTGCCACATCAGCAGGTAGGCGTCCTGGCCCCACTCCAGCTCGACGAAGGGCGCCATGTTGCGGCCAGTGCCGTGCTCGGCCTTGAGCGAGCCGCCAAACTCCACCGCCACCAGTTGCGCCACGTCTTCCATGAACGCCTGGTAGCGGGCTACTTCTTCGGCACTGTTGAAGCCCTGGGTGAAGACGAAGTGCAGGTTGCCTTCCAGGGCATGGCCAAAAATGATCGCTTCGTCGTAACGGTGCTTGTCGAACAGCTGGATCAGCCGGTTAACGCCTTCTGCGAGCTGCTCGACGGGGAACGTCACGTCTTCGATGATCACGGTGGTGCCGGTCTGGCGCACGGCGCCGACGGCGGGGAAGGTGTCCTTGCGGATTTTCCACAGCTGGTTGTACACCGCCGGGTCTTCACTGAAGTTCACCTGCTGCTCCAGGGGGAACTCGGCGATCGAAGCCATCACCTGCTGCAGTTGTTCATGCAGCAGGCTCTGGCTGGCGGCACGGGACTCGATCAGCAGGGCGCAGGCGTTGGCTGACAGGCCCTTTACCCACAGCGGCATGCCAGGCATGCCCTGCACCGAGCGCAGGCTGCGGCGGTCGAGCAACTCCACGGCCGATACTGGCTGGCGCTTGAGAATAGGCACAGCGCGGCAGCAGCTCTCGACACTGGGGAACACCAGCAGGGCGCTGGCTTTGTGCGGGTGGTCGGGCACGGTGTTGTAGGTGACCGCACTGATGAAGCCCAGGGTGCCTTCAGACCCCACCAGCAGGTGCTGCAGGATGTCCAGCGGCTGGTCGTAATCCACCAGTGCATTGAGTGACAGGCCGGTGGTGTTCTTCAGCCGGTATTTGTAGCGGATGCGCTCGGCCAGCGCTGTGTTGGCGCGGGTTTCCCGGCCCAGGCGGGCGAGTGCCTCCAGCAGCGGTGCGTGGCTTTGCTCGAAGGCGGCGATGCTGGCGGGGTCTTCGCTGTCCAGGCGCGTGCCGTCGGCCAGCACCAGGCGCAGGCCGGCCAGGGTGTGGTAGGTGTTCTGAGCCGTGCCGCAGCACATGCCACTGGCATTGTTGGCGACGATGCCGCCGATCTTGCAGGCATTGATCGAAGCCGGGTCGGGGCCGATCTTGCGGCCGAACGGCGCCAGCCAGGCATTGGCCTGGGCACCGATTACACCGGGCTGCAGGCGGATCTGCTCACCGTGGCCACGGATTTCGCGGCCATTCCAGTTGTCGCCCAGCACGATCAGCACCGAGTCGCTGATGGCCTGGCCCGACAGGCTGGTGCCGGCGGCGCGGAAGGTGACCGGCACGCGGTCGCGCTGGGCCAACCGCATAAGGCCCACCACTTCGTCCTCGGACTCCACCCGTACCACCAGTTTGGGGATCAGGCGGTAGAAGCTGGCATCGGTGCCGAAGGCCAGGGTGGCGGTGGGGTCGTCGAAACGGCGCTCGGCCGGTATCAGGCGCTCGGCATCTCGCAGAAACGCAGCGGGCAAGCTCATGCAGTCTCCTCGCGGGGCCGCGGCATCTGGTGCGCCGCGTGCCCCGGTATTCAGGCGGTGTGTCGGCAGGCGCTCAGGCGCCCAGTTCGCGCACCAGCGAGTCGCGGGTGATCTCGCTGATGGACTTGGTACCGGTCAGCACCATGGCGACGCGCATTTCCTTCTCGAACAGCTCCAGCAGGTTCTTCACCCCGGCCTGGCCATGCACGGCCAGTGCATAAAGGAAGGCGCGGCCGATCAGCACGGTGTCGGCGCCCAGGGCGATCATGCGCACCACGTCCAGGCCACTGCGGATGCCCGAATCGGCCAGGATCTTCAGGTCCCCTTTCACGGCGTCGGCGATGGCCGGCAGCGCACGGGCGCTGGACAGCACGCCATCAAGCTGGCGGCCGCCGTGGTTGGAGACCACGATGCCATCGGCACCGAACTTGACTGCGTCGCGCGCATCGTCGGCGTCCAGGATGCCCTTGATGATCATCGGGCCGTCCCAGAATTCGCGGATCCATTCCAGGTCACGCCAGGAAATGGACGGGTCGAAGTTGTTGGCCAGCCAGCCGATGTAGTCGGCCAGACCTGTTGGGTTGCCACGGTAGGCAGAGATGTTGCCCAGGTCGTGCGGGCGGCCCATCACGCCGACGTCCCATGCCCATTCGGGGTGGGTCATGGCTTGCAGCACGCGGCGCAGCGGGCCGTTTCTGCCGCTCATGCCCGAGTGGGCATCGCGGTAGCGGGCGCCGGGGGTGGGCATGTCGACGGTGAACACCAAGGTGCGCACGCCAGCGGCCTTGGCACGCTCCAGGGCGTTGCGCATGAAGCCACGGTCCTTGAGTACATACAGCTGGAACCACATGGGCCGGTCGATGGCCGGGGCCACTTCTTCGATCGGGCACACAGACACCGTGGACATCGTGAACGGAATGCCGTGGGCCGCTGCGGCGCGGGCAGCCTGCACTTCGCCACGGCGAGCGTACATGCCGGTGAGCCCGACCGGGGCCAAGGCCACGGGCATGCTCAGGGTTTCACCGAACAGCTCGGTTTGCAGGCTGAGTTCGGACATGTTCTTCAGCACGCGTTGACGCAAAGCAATGCTGGCCAGGTCCGAAACGTTGTGGCGCAGGGTGTGCTCGGCGTAGGCGCCGCCGTCGGCATAGTGGAACAGAAACGGCGGCAGCTTGCGTTGCGCGGCGGCGCGGTAGTCGGTAGAGGCAGAAATGATCATGGGCTCTCGCAGCGTGGCTTGTGAGGTTTGCCGGGCGCACCAGGCGCCCGGCCCCTTTCACTTTAGTGATGAACCAGCATGCCGGTCAGCCAGTAGGCCTGCACCAGGGTGATCAGGCCGACGATAGTGGCGAAGAACAGGCTGTGCTTGACGGTGAAGCGGAACAGGTCGGACTCCTTGCCTACCAGGCCGGTGGCGGCGCAGGCCACGGCGATGGACTGTGGCGAGATCATCTTGCCGGTCACGCCGCCGCTGGTGTTGGCGGCCACCAGCAGGGTGTCGTTGACCCCGATCTGGTGCGCGGTGGTGGCCTGCAGCGAGCTGAACAGGGCATTGGACGAGGTGTCCGAGCCGGTCAGGAATACGCCCAGCCAGCCCAGGAACGGCGAGAAGAACGGGAACGCTGCGCCAGTGCCGGCCAGTACCAGGGCCATGGTCGACGACATGCCCGAATAGTTGGTGACGAAGGCGAAGGCCAGCACCATGCCGATGGACAGGATCGGCCAGCGCAGCTCCCACAAGGTTTCCTTGAAAGTGGTAAGACCAGTTTTCGGGTTGATCTTCAATACCGCCATGGAGATCAGCGCAGACAGGAAGATCGCCGTGCCGGTGGCCGAAATCGGGTCGAGCTTGAACACCGCCGGCATGGGCGTGGCGGCTGCGACGATGGGCGCGGTCTTGATCACCAGCTGGTCAAGGTGCGGGATGGCGAAGTTGAATACGAAGTTGTACATCGCGCCGCCCGGTGCGAATGCCGCCTTGAACGGCTTCAGGGTCCAGATCGTGACCAGCACGGTAAGAATCAGGAACGGCGACCAGGCCTTGAAGATCTCGCCCAGGCTGTAAGGGCTTGGCTGGCTGCCGGCGGACTGCACCACGGCAGCGCCAACGCTGCCATCTGCCTGGACCATTGCGCGTTTGGGTTGCCATACCTTCAGGAACAGGGTCAGGGCGATCAGGCTGGCCAGGGCCGAGGTGATGTCCGGCAGTTCGGGGCCAATGAAGTTGGAGGTGAAGTACTGGGTAACGGCGAAGCTCAGGCCGGCCACCAGGGCGGCAGGCCAGGTTTCCTTGACGCCGCGCAGGCCATCCATCATGAACACCAGCCAGAACGGTACGAACAGCGACAGCAGTGGCAGTTGGCGGCCGGTCATCGCGCCGATATGGAAAGCGTCGATGCCGGTGACCTGCCCGGCCACGATAATCGGGATACCCAGGGCGCCGAACGCTACGGGTGCGGTGTTGGCGATCAGGCACAGGCCGGCGGCGTACAGCGGGTTGAAACCCAGGCCCACCAGCAGGGCGGCCGTGATGGCCACCGGTGCGCCGAAGCCCGCCGCGCCCTCGAGAAAGGCCCCGAAGCAGAAGCCGATCAGCAGCACCTGCAGGCGCTGGTCGTCGGTGATCGACAGCACCGAGCTGCGGATCACCTCGAACTGGCCGCTCTTGACCGTGAGTTTGTACAGGAACACCGCGGCAACGATGATCCAGGCAATCGGCCAGAGGCCGTAGAGGAAGCCATAGCCCGCAGCAGCCAGGGCCATGTCGACGGGCATGTGGAAGGCGAAGATCGCCACCAGGATCGACAGTGCGAGCGTGATGCTGCCGGCCACGTGGCCTTTGAGGCGGAACACGGCCAGGGCAAGGAAGAAGAATACGATCGGGATGACCGCCGCCAGTGCGGACAAGCCAAGACTGCCCAGCGGGCTGTAGATTTGTTGCCAGGTTTGCATATGGGGTGGCCCCTAATTGTTGTTGGTTTTGCACTGGCCTTGGTTAATTGGTAATACCAATTTACAACGGCTGGTCGCTAGGTTAAAAGCGTGCTCAGGGGTGTGTCAATTTGTCCGATGCAAAACTTTGGTCGAGTGCCGATGAGCGGGCTGTTGATCCGGCGCAGAAAACCGCTGTTGGTGGGTGTTTGCCCGGTGTGGATCGGCGAGAATAGGGGCCCCGGATTTCTGCCGGGGTTTGTGGAGAGCACGTGATGGTTTTTGATCAGGTCCGCCAGCGGCGCCTGTCCGACGACATCGTCGATCGGTTGGAAGGGATGATTCTGGAAGGCACGCTGACCTCGGGGCAGCGGTTGCCAGCCGAGCGCGCCCTGGCCGAGCAGTTCGGTGTATCGCGCCCGTCACTGCGCGAAGCGATCCAGAAGCTGGTGGCCAAGGGGCTGCTGATCAGCCGGCAGGGCGGTGGTAACTATGTGGCCGAAACCTTGGGGTCTACCTTCAGCGACCCGCTGCTGCAGTTGCTTGAACACAGCCCTGAAGCCCAGCGCGACCTGCTGGAGTTCCGGCATACACTGGAAGCGTCATGCGCCTACTATGCGGCCCAGCGCGCCACCGAGCCTGACCGTGAGCGGCTGAAGGCGGCGTTCGATGTGCTGCAGGATTGCTACACGCGGGTGGGTGAAGTCACCCGCGCCGAGGAGGGCGCAGCCGATGCGCGCTTTCACCTGGCCATTGCCGAGGCCAGCCATAACGCGGTGCTGCTGCACACCATCCGTGGGCTGTTCGATTTGCTCAAGCGCAATGTGGTCACCAATATCGGCGGCATGTACCAGCAACGCAGCGAAACCCGCGACATGCTGATCAGTCAGCACCGCGAGTTGTACCGGGCGATTGTCGAAGGCAGGGCGGACGATGCGCGTGAGGTGTCCAGCCGGCACATTCTGTATGTGCAGGAAGTGCTGGAAGAGGCGCATCAGGAAGCCCAGCGGGTGGCCAGGGCCGAGCGGCGCAGCGGACGCTAGGCCACGCTGCGGCTCGGGCATTCGCGGTTACCCGCGAACGGGCGGGTAGGGCTAGTCTTCCTTGCCCTTGTTCCGCACGGCGCGCTGCAGCTCGCGGTTGGAATCACGTTCGCGCACCGTATCGCGCTTGTCGTATTCCTTCTTGCCCTTGCCCAGTGCGATTTCGCACTTGATCAGGTGCTTGCTCCAGTACAGCGCCAGCGCCACGCAGGTGTAACCCTTTTGCGCCACGGCGGCTTCGACGCGCTCCAGTTCTCGCTTGTTGAGCAGCAGCTTGCGCGAGCGAATAGGGTCGGCAATGACGTGGGTGCTGGCGGTGGTCAGCGGGGTGATGTGGCTGCCGAACAGCCAGGCTTCACCGTCCTTGAGCAGCACGTAGCTGTCGGTCAGGTGTGCCTTGCCGGCCCGCAGGCTTTTTACTTCCCAGCCGGACAGGACCAGCCCGGCCTCGAACTTGTGTTCGATGAAGTAATCGTGTCGCGCTTTCTTGTTTTGCGCGATGGTCCCGGTCGGATGTTTTTTTTGCTTAGCCATAGGGGCCGCATTATAGGCAAGTCCGTGGGTGATCCGCCATGGGATTTCAGTGTGCTTGAGCCACTGGAATGAATACCGGACAATGCAAACACTGTCATAGGTACAGAACCTGTTTTCGGCATGCTGCTCAAGCACCGCCACCCAGCCTTGGAAGTGACGCCTGGATGACTACCCATATTCAACGCTCCGCCCTGCTGCCATACCCCGCCCAGGCGCTGTACGACCTGGTAAACGATGTGGCCAGCTACCCGGAATTCCTGCCTTGGTGTTCCGATTCGACGGTGCTCGAAGCCAGCGAAACCCACATGCGTGCCAAGCTCGAAGTGGCCAAGGGTGGTATCAGCCAGCACTTTGTTACGCGCAATGTGCTGGTGCCTGGGCAGTCCATCGAGATGAACCTGGAGGAGGGGCCGTTCACCCAGTTGCATGGTGTGTGGGTGTTCAAGGCCTTGGGCGAAAAAGCCTGCAAGATCAGCCTGGACCTGTCGTTCGACTACGCAGGGCCGATCGTGCGCGCCACGTTGGGCCCGTTGTTCAATCAGGCCGCCAACACCTTGGTGGACGCGTTTTGCCAGCGGGCCAAGCAGTTGTACAGCTGACGGTTCGTCAGGCATTAAAAAGCCCGGACAGTGTCCGGGCTTTTTTGTGGCTGCGAGCCCTTAGCGGGTTTCGAGCGGGGCCGGGGTCGGCACTGGCGTGGTTTCGATGGTATCGATTTCGCGCTGGATGGACTCTTCGACCGAGCCTGGCTTGGCCGGGGTTTCTGCAGGCTGGGTGGCCGGCTGCTGACCTTGTTCGCCAGGGCTGACCGTGGTGTTGCTGCTGCCCCCGAGAATTTCCTGGTCGCGGCTGACACCTGGCATGAAGTCGCCGGACAGGTTGACCAATTGGTCGTTCTCGTTGAAGAACACGCTCATGCGTTCCTGCTGGCGTTGACCGCCACCGGGCTGAAGGCTGTAGAGGTAATCCCACCGGTTGGTGTGGAAGGTATCCTGGATCAGGGGGTTGCCCATGATAAACCGCACTTGCCGTCGGGTCATTCCCGGACGCAATTGGTCTATCATGTCCTGCGTGACGACATTGCCCTGCTGGATGTCGATTTTGTAAACCCCGGGAAACGAGCAACCGGCGAGTGCGAGCAGTCCCACGAAGGTGAGGCTGGTTAGCAAGAGCTTGGTGTTTTGCATCGGTGGGCGACTTCCACTATCTTGGCTGGACAACGTAAACCCCGATCATACCCGTATTAAGAGAAGCTGCGAAGCAGCATCGGCGAGAAAGCTGACCATGGTTGAAAATAGCGAATTGCGCAAAGCCGGTCTCAAGGTGACCCTGCCTCGAGTCAAGATCCTCCAGATGCTCGACTCTGCCGAGCAGCGCCACATGAGTGCCGAGGACGTATACAAGGCCCTGATGGAAGCGGGCGAAGACGTGGGCCTTGCCACTGTCTACCGTGTTCTGACCCAGTTCGAAGCAGCAGGTCTGGTGGTTCGCCACAACTTCGACGGCGGTCATGCGGTGTTTGAACTGGCAGATGGCGGTCACCACGACCATATGGTCAACGTGGAGACCAGCGAGGTCATCGAGTTCATGGATGCCGAAATCGAGAAGCGCCAGCGTGAAATCGTGGCTGAGCATGGTTACGAGCTGGTGGACCACAATCTGGTCCTGTATGTACGTAAGAAAAAGTAACGGTTCTTAGCGTGCAGACGACAAAGGCGACCTTAGGGTCGCCTTTGTGCTTTCTGGCTGCGCTCATGATGAGGTGCGGCGGATCAGGCCTTACCACTCACCACCATCTTGCGCGCATGGGCCAGGGACTCTTTGGTCAGGTCGATGCCGCCCAGCATGCGCGCCACTTCCTCGACCCGTTCGCGCTTGCCGAGGCTGGCCACGGCGGTATGGGTGGTGTCGCTGTGGCGCACCTTGTGCACGAACAGGTGATGATGGCCTTGCGCCGCAACCTGGGGCAGGTGCGTGACGGTGAGGACTTGGCCGCGTTCGCCCAGCCGACGCAGCAACTGGCCGACGATTTCTGCGGTAGGCCCGCCGATGCCGACGTCAACTTCGTCGAACACCAACGTGGGGATACGCGAGGTCTGGGCGGTGATCACCTGTATCGCCAGGCTGATTCGGGACAGTTCACCGCCAGAGGCAACCTTGGCCAAGCCCTTGAGCGGTTGCCCGGGGTTGGCGCTGACCAGCAGTTCAATCTGCTCCAGCCCGTGTGGCGACAGCTCGCTGCCCTCATTGGGCGTGAGCTCGATGCAGAACCGCCCACCCGGCATGCCCAGGCGCTGAATTTCCTGCTCGACCGCCACCGCCAACTGCTTGGCGGCATGCTGGCGTAGCCCGCTCAGCTCACGCGCCTTCTCTTTATAGTGCTGGGCAAACGCAGCGAGCTCATCACCCAGGCGCTCGACCGACTCATCGCTGGCATTCAGGCCCTCAAGCTCTTCCATCAACTGCTGTTGCAGGTGTGGCAATTCGGTGGGGTGAACCCGGTGCTTGCGCGCGAGGGTGTAGATGGTGTCCAGGCGCTCTTCCAGCGCTTGCAAGCGCATGGGGTCGGCGTCGAAGTTGTCGAGGAAGCGGTCGAGCTCGCCTACGGCTTCTTCTACCTGTATCTGCGCGCTGGCGATCAGGTTGGCAGCCTCTGTCAACGCCTTGGGGGCATTGCTGGCAGCACCCAGCCGGTTGAGGCTGGAAGTCAGGGCGCCGAGTACGTTGCCCGAGTCGCTCTCGCTGCACTGCTCGATGACCTGGCGGCAGATGCCGAACAGGGCTTCGGCGCTGGTCAGGTTCTTGTGCTCCTGCTCCAGGTGCTCCAGCTCGTTTTCGCCCAGGCCCAGGTTGTCCAGCTCTTCGAGCTGATAACTGAGCAGCTGGTGGCGGGCACGCTGCTCGTCGCCGGAGTTGGACAGCCGCTCCAGCTCCAGACGCGTCTGGTTCCAGCGTTTGGCGGCCAGCTGAACCTGCCGGGCCAGGTCGACGGCGCCGGCATACTCGTCCAGCAGCCGGCGATGGGTGTCGGCCTTCAAAAGTGACTGGTGCTCATGCTGGCTGTGGATGTCGATGAGCAGTTCGCCCAGCGCCTTGAGGTCGCCGAGCGGGCAGGGCGTGCCGTTGATGTAGCCACGGCTGCGGCCTTCTGCGGTGATGACCCGGCGCAGGATGCAGGGGCCGTCGGTGGCCAGGTCGCGGTCGGCCAGCCAGGTGTGGGCCTCGGGGATGTCCACCAAATCGAAGGTGGCGAGGATGTCTGCCTTGTCGGTGCCGGGGCGCACCACGCCACTGTCGGCGCGGTCGCCCAGGGCCAGGCCCAGGGCATCGAGCATGATCGACTTACCTGCACCGGTTTCACCCGTGATCACGGACATGCCGCGGGCGATTTCCAGGTCAAGGTGTTCGACGATGGCGTAGTTGTGAATGGACAGGTGCACCAGCATGAGGGCAGCTCCCGAAAGTCATGTCTGGTTATTTATACAGTAGTTTTTTTGGGTCTGCCAATGCCCTTCGGCAGATTTTGCCCGTTAGGCAAAAACGCCGCCTGGCCCTTGAAGCTGTTTTTTCCGGCCCCATATAGGCGACATCACCGGCGAGCCTGGCTCGCAGTCCCCAAAATTGCGCAGGAGAGACCCCATGGCTGATGAGCAGCTGAACGAGAAAGACCTTAACGTCGAGGAAACCGGTGCAGGCAACGCTGCCGACGCCCGTGTTCTGGAGCTCGAGGAGCAGCTGGCTGCAGCCAAGGACCAATCGCTGCGCTCGGTTGCCGAACTGCAGAATATTCGCCGCCGCGCCGAGCAGGACGTGGAAAAAGCCCACAAGTTCGCGTTGGAAAAGTTCTCCAGCGACCTGTTGCCGGTCATCGACAGCCTGGAGCTGGCCCTGGCTCACTCCAGCGCCGAAGACGAGCACGTCAAGCAGATCCGCGAGGGCGTCGAGCTGACGCTAAAGATGTTCCAGGACACCCTCAAGCGCTACAACCTCGAAGCGGTCGACCCGCATGGCCAGCCATTCAACCCTGAGCATCATCAGGCAATGGCCATGCAGGAAAGCGGCGATGTCGAGCCCAACAGTGTGCTGAACGTGTTCCAGAAAGGTTACCTGCTGAACGGCCGCCTGCTGCGCCCTGCCATGGTGGTGGTCAGCAAGGCGCCGAGCGCGGCGCAACCGTCTATCGACGAAAAGGCTTGAAATCCGTCCGGGCATCCCCATCTAGGTGTCAAGCCTTCAAGTATTACCGCAGTTGGCCAAAGTAGTCGCTGCTACCAAATTCAAGTTTCGGGAGAATCAACATGGGTAAAATCATCGGTATCGACCTGGGGACCACCAACTCGTGCGTCTCCGTACTGGAAAACGGTAACGTCAAGGTCATCGAGAACGCCGAGGGTGCACGTACCACCCCATCGATCGTTGCCTACGCCAACGACGGCGAAATCCTGGTCGGTCAGTCGGCCAAGCGCCAGGCTGTGACCAACCCGCACAACACCCTGTTCGCAGTGAAGCGCCTGATCGGCCGTCGCTTCGAAGAAGACGTCGTGCAGAAAGACATCAAGCTGGTGCCTTACAAGATCGTCAAGGCCGGCAACGGTGACGCCTGGGTGCAGGCCAGCGGCAAGGACATGGCGCCGCCGCAGATCAGCGCCGAAGTGCTGAAAAAAATGAAGAAGACCGCCGAAGACTACCTCGGTGAGACCGTTACCGAAGCGGTCATCACCGTGCCGGCCTACTTCAACGACAGCCAGCGTCAGGCCACCAAAGACGCCGGCCGCATCGCCGGCCTGGATGTGAAGCGCATCATCAACGAACCGACTGCCGCTGCACTGGCCTACGGCATGGACAAGGCCAAGGGCGACCACACCGTGATCGTCTACGACCTGGGTGGTGGTACCTTCGACGTATCGGTCATCGAAATTGCCGAAGTCGACGGCGAGCACCAGTTCGAAGTGCTGGCCACCAACGGCGACACCTTCCTGGGTGGCGAAGACTTCGACATGCGCCTGATCGACTACCTCGTCGACGAGTTCAAGAAAGAGTCCGGCATGGACCTGAAGAACGATCCGCTGGCCCTGCAGCGCCTGAAAGAGGCGGCTGAAAAAGCCAAGATCGAGCTGTCTTCCGCCCAGTCGACCGACGTCAACCTGCCGTACATCACTGCAGATGCCACCGGTCCCAAGCACCTGAACGTGAAGATCTCCCGCGCCAAGCTGGAGTCGCTGGTCGAAGACCTGGTCAACCGTACCATCGAGCCGTGCCGTATCGCCCTGAAGGACGCCGGCATCGACGCCAGCAAGATCGACGACGTGATCCTGGTCGGTGGCCAGACCCGTATGCCGATGGTGCAAAAAGCCGTTGCCGACTTCTTCGGCAAGGAAGCGCGCAAGGACGTCAACCCGGACGAAGCCGTGGCCATGGGTGCTGCCATCCAGGGTGCGGTACTGGCCGGTGACGTGAAGGACGTGCTGCTGCTGGACGTCAGCCCGCTGACCCTGGGTATCGAAACCATGGGCGGCGTGATGACCTCGCTGATCGAGAAGAACACCACCATCCCGACCAAGAAGTCGCAGGTGTTCTCCACCGCCGACGACAACCAGGGCGCTGTGACCATTCACGTGCTGCAGGGTGAGCGCAAGCAAGCCACGCAGAACAAGTCGCTGGGCAAGTTCGACCTGGCTGACATTCCGCCAGCGCCACGTGGTGTGCCGCAAATCGAAGTGACCTTCGACATCGACGCCAACGGCATCCTGCATGTCAGCGCGAAGGACAAGGCCACCGGCAAGTCGCAGTCCATCGTCATCAAGGCCAACTCGGGCCTGTCGGACGAAGAAATCGAGCGCATGGTGCGTGACGCCGAGGCCAACGCCGAGGAAGACCGCAAGTTCGAAGAGCTGGCTGCTGCCCGTAACCAGGGTGACGCGCTGGTGCACTCGACCCGCAAGATGGTCGCCGATGCCGGTGACAAGGTTACCGCCGACGAGAAAACGGCCATCGAAGCGGCTGTCGTTGCCCTGGAAGCCGCCGTCAAAGGCGACGACAAGGCCGCGATCGACGCCAAGGTCGAAGAGCTGTCCAAGGTCTCTGCTCCGGTTGCCCAGAAGATGTATGCCGAGCAGTCGGCTGAACAGCCTCAGGGTGGCGCGCAGCAGGCCGAGCCGGAAGCCAAGCACGATGACGTGGTGGATGCCGAGTTCGAAGAAGTGAAAGACAACAACAAGCAGTAAACCCTGCATGTTGTCGGCCAGCCCACCGCCGCTTGGTGGTGAGCTGGTAGGATGTTGCCGCGCGGGGGCTTGCTCCCGCGTTGGCGTATCTGGAATTCGAGAATTTTTACAGCATCTGTCAGCCCTTGGGGCCGTGCAGGTGCTGACGGCGCGGCGCAGATGCCGAACGCCCAACAAGGTGCAAATGACCTATGTCCAAGCGTGATTATTATGAGGTGCTGGGTGTCGAGCGCGGCGCCACCGATGGCGACCTCAAGAAGGCTTACCGCCGTCTGGCGATGAAGTACCACCCGGACCGCAACCCCGGTGACAAGGAATCGGAAGACAAATTCAAGGAAGCCAACGAGGCCTACGAAGTACTGTCCGATGCCAGCAAGCGTGCGGCGTTCGACCAGTATGGCCACGCCGGTGTCGACCCAAGCATGGGTGGCGGCGGTGCAGGGTTCGGCGGCGCCAACTTCTCCGATATCTTCGGTGACGTGTTCAGCGACTTCTTCGGCGGTGGCCGCGGCGGCGGCCGCGGTGGTGCCCAGCGCGGCAGCGACCTGCGCTATACCCTCGAGCTGAACCTGGAAGAAGCGGTGCGTGGCACCACGGTGAGCATCCGCGTACCCACCCTGGTCAACTGCCAGCCGTGCGATGGTACGGGTGCCAAGAAGGGCTCTACGCCGTCCACCTGCCCGACCTGTGGCGGTATTGGCCAGGTGCGCATGCAGCAGGGCTTCTTCTCGGTGCAGCAGACGTGCCCGCGCTGCCATGGCCAGGGCAAGATCATCACCGACCCGTGCAACGCCTGCCATGGCGAAGGCCGGGTTGAAGAATACAAGACGCTGTCGGTCAAGGTGCCGGCGGGTGTCGATACCGGTGACCGCATTCGCCTGTCGGGTGAAGGCGAGGCCGGTAGCCACGGCGGGCCAACCGGTGACCTGTACGTGGTCATCAACGTGCGCGAGCACGAAATCTTCCAGCGCGACGGCAAGCACCTGTACTGCGAAGTGCCTATCAGCTTCACCGATGCCTCCCTGGGTGGTGAGCTGGAAGTGCCAACGCTCGATGGCCGGGTCAAGTTGCGCATTCCCGAGGGCACCCAGACCGGCAAGCAGTTCCGCCTGCGCGGCAAGGGCGTGGCGCCCGTGCGCGGGGGTGGTGCCGGTGACCTGCTGTGCCGTGTGGCGGTGGAAACGCCGGTCAACCTCAGCCGCCGTCAGCGCGAACTGCTCGAAGAATTGCGTGACTCGCTGGAAGGTGACAGCTCCCATTCGCCCAAGGCCAGCGGTTGGTTCGATGGCGTGAAGCGCTTCTTCGGCGATCTCTGACAAGGAAAAGGCTATGCGACGTATTGCAGTGATGGGCGCGGCAGGGCGTATGGGCAAGACCCTGGTCGAAGCGGTGCAGCAAACCGCGGGTGCCGGGCTGACGGCAGCCATCGACCGCCCTGACAGCTCCCTGGTCGGGGCCGATGCAGGCGAGCTGGCGGCCCTGGGCCGCATTGGCGTGCTGCTGTCTGACGACCTGGCCAAGGTTGCCGATGACTTCGATGTGCTGATCGACTTCACTCACCCTTCGGTGACCCTGAAAAACCTCGCGTTCTGCCGCAAGCACGGCAAGGCGATGGTGATTGGCACCACCGGCTTCACCGTGGAAGAAAAACACCTGCTGGCCGAGGCGGGCAAGGACATCCCTATCGTCTTCGCGGCCAACTTCAGTGTCGGCGTAAACCTCAGCCTCAAGCTGTTGGACATCGCCGCGCGCGTGCTGGGTGATGACGTGGACATCGAGATCATCGAGGCGCACCACCGGCACAAGGTGGATGCGCCGTCGGGCACTGCGCTGCGCATGGGCGAAGTGGTTGCCAGTGCGCTGGGCCGTGATCTGCAGGAAGTGGCGGTGTACGGCCGTGAGGGCCAGACGGGCGCCCGCGACCGCAAGACCATCGGTTTTGCCACCGTGCGTGCCGGTGATGTGGTGGGTGACCACACCGTGCTGTTCGCTGCCGAGGGTGAGCGCCTTGAAATCACCCACAAGGCTTCAAGCCGCATGACCTTTGCCAAGGGGGCCGTGCGTGCGGCCCTGTGGCTCGATGGGCGTGAAGCCGGGCTGTATGACATGCAGGATGTGCTTGAGCTGCATTGAGTTGCAGGCGGTGTCGGGTTCACCTTGTGGTGAGCCCGCTCCCACATTGCGGCTACTGGCCTGTCGCATTCTTGTGTTTTAGAGGCACATCTGCGGTAGACCGAAAACGCACTTTTCTGTAAGCTACAGCTTTAGTGTGTCCACTAAAAGCGCGCAGCGAATTGAATTCAGCACATGAAAGCGGGGTGACGTGTCCATACGTCACTCCGCTTTTTTGCAACCTGCGATCGCCCCTTCATGCTTGATTTACGGGAGGTCTTCTTGACAAAGCCAGCCATACTCGCCCTTGCCGACGGCAGTATTTTTCGCGGTGAGGCAATCGGTGCCGACGGTCAGACCGTTGGTGAAGTGGTTTTCAACACCGCTATGACCGGCTACCAGGAAATCCTTACAGACCCTTCCTATGCGCAGCAAATCGTCACCCTGACCTACCCGCACATCGGCAACACCGGTACCACCCCGGAAGACGCCGAGTCGAACCGTGTATGGTCCGCCGGCCTGGTCATCCGTGACCTGCCGCTGCTGGCCAGCAACTGGCGTAACACCCAGTCGCTGCCGGAGTACCTCAAGGCCAACAATGTGGTAGCCATCGCCGGCATCGACACCCGTCGCCTTACCCGTATCCTGCGTGAGAAGGGCGCCCAGAACGGCTGCATCCTGGCCGGTGACGATATCAGCGAAGAAGCCGCCATCGCCGCCGCGCGTGGTTTCCCAGGCCTCAAGGGCATGGACCTGGCGAAGGTCGTTTCTACCAAGGAACGCTACGAGTGGCGGTCCAGCGTGTGGGAACTGAAAACCGACAGCCACCCCACCCTTGACGCTGCCGACCTGCCGTACCACGTGGTGGCCTTCGACTACGGCGTCAAGCTGAACATCCTGCGCATGCTGGTTGCCCGCGGCTGCCGCGTCACCGTGGTGCCGGCCCAGACCCCGGCCAGCGAAGTGCTGGCGCTCAACCCCGATGGCGTGTTCCTGTCCAACGGCCCTGGCGACCCCGAGCCTTGCGACTACGCCATCCAGGCCATCAAGGAAATCCTTGAAACCGACATCCCGGTCTTCGGCATCTGCCTGGGCCACCAGCTGCTGGCCTTGGCCTCCGGCGCCAAGACCGTGAAGATGGGCCATGGCCACCACGGTGCCAACCACCCGGTCCAGGACCTGGACACCGGCGTGGTCATGATCACCAGCCAGAACCATGGCTTTGCCGTTGACGAAGCGACCTTGCCCGGCAATGTGCGCGCCATCCACAAGTCGCTGTTCGACGGTACCCTGCAGGGCATCGAGCGCACCGACAAGAGCGCGTTCAGCTTCCAGGGCCACCCTGAGGCAAGCCCGGGCCCGACCGATGTCGCGCCACTGTTCGATCGTTTCACCGATGCCATGGCCAAGCGCCGCTGAGCATCCTGCTTCAAGGCCCCGGGCCCGCTCTGCTGCGCCCGGCAGCGCCTGACCCAGATTGTTCAAAGCGGCTTGCCGACTGACCCCGGATTTGAGTGACCACCATGCCAAAACGTACAGACATCAAAAGCATCCTGATTCTCGGCGCTGGCCCGATCGTGATCGGCCAGGCCTGCGAATTCGACTACTCCGGCGCCCAGGCGTGTAAAGCCCTGCGCGAAGAGGGTTTCCGCGTCATCCTGGTGAACTCCAACCCCGCCACCATCATGACCGACCCGGCCATGGCCGACGCCACCTACATCGAGCCGATCAAGTGGCAGTCGGTGGCCAAGATCATCGAGAAGGAACGCCCGGACGCGGTATTGCCGACCATGGGTGGCCAGACCGCACTGAACTGCGCGCTGGACCTGGAGCGCCACGGCGTGCTGGAAAAGTTCGGCGTGGAGATGATCGGTGCCAACGCTGACACCATCGACAAGGCCGAAGACCGCTCGCGCTTCGACAAGGCCATGAAAGACATCGGCCTGGAGTGCCCGCGCTCGGGCATCGCCCACAGCATGGAAGAGGCCAATGCGGTGCTGGAGAAGCTGGGCTTCCCTTGCATCATTCGCCCCTCGTTCACCATGGGCGGCACCGGTGGCGGCATTGCCTACAACCGTGAAGAGTTCGAAGAAATCTGCACCCGTGGTCTGGACCTGTCGCCAACCAAGGAACTGCTGATCGACGAATCGCTGATCGGCTGGAAGGAATACGAGATGGAGGTGGTCCGCGACAAGAAGGACAACTGCATCATCGTCTGCTCGATCGAGAACTTCGACCCGATGGGCGTGCACACCGGTGACTCGATTACCGTAGCCCCGGCGCAGACCCTCACCGACAAGGAATACCAGATCATGCGCAACGCCTCGTTGGCGGTGCTGCGTGAAATCGGTGTGGAAACCGGCGGTTCCAACGTACAGTTCGGTATCTGCCCGAACACCGGCCGCATGGTCGTCATCGAGATGAACCCGCGGGTTTCCCGTTCGTCGGCCCTGGCCTCCAAGGCTACCGGCTTCCCGATCGCCAAGATCGCTGCCAAGCTGGCCATCGGCTACACCCTTGATGAGCTGCAGAACGACATCACCGGCGGCCGCACCCCGGCGTCCTTCGAGCCGTCGATCGACTACGTGGTCACCAAGCTGCCACGCTTCGCCTTCGAGAAATTCCCGAAAGCCGACGCCCGCCTGACCACCCAGATGAAGTCCGTGGGTGAAGTCATGGCCATCGGCCGTACCTTCCAGGAGTCCCTGCAGAAAGCCCTGCGCGGCCTGGAAGTCGGCGCCTGCGGCCTGGACCCGAAAGTGGACCTGGCCAGCCCTGAAGCTGCCGGCATTCTCAAGCGCGAGCTGACCGTGCCGGGCGCCGAGCGTATCTGGTACGTCGCTGACGCCATGCGTTCGGGCATGACCATCGAGCAGATCTTCGAACTGACCGGCATCGACCTGTGGTTCCTGGTACAGATGGAAGACCTGATCAAGGAAGAAGAGAAGGTCAAGACCCTGGCCCTGTCGGCAATTGACAAGGACTACATGCTGCGCCTCAAGCGCAAGGGCTTCTCGGACCAGCGCCTGGCCAAGCTGCTGGGCATCACCGACAAGAACCTGCGCCGTCACCGCCACAAGCTGGAAGTGTTCCCGGTGTACAAGCGCGTCGACACCTGCGCCGCCGAGTTCGCCACCGACACCGCCTACCTGTACTCCACCTATGAGGAAGAGTGCGAGGCCAACCCGTCGACCCGCGACAAGATCATGATTCTGGGTGGCGGCCCTAACCGTATCGGCCAGGGTATCGAGTTCGACTACTGCTGTGTGCACGCGGCACTGGCGCTGCGCGAAGACGGGTACGAGACCATCATGGTCAACTGCAACCCGGAAACCGTCTCCACCGACTACGACACCTCGGACCGCCTGTACTTCGAGCCGCTCACCCTGGAAGACGTGCTGGAAGTGTGCCGCGTGGAGAAACCGAAAGGCGTGATCGTCCACTACGGTGGCCAGACCCCGCTGAAGCTGGCCCGCGCCCTGGAAGAGGCCGGCGTACCGATCATCGGTACCAGCCCTGACGCCATCGACCGCGCCGAAGACCGTGAGCGCTTCCAGCAGATGGTTCAGCGCCTGAACCTGCTGCAGCCGCCAAACGCGACCGTGCGCAGCGAAGAAGAGGCCATCAGCGCAGCTGGCAGCATCGGTTACCCACTGGTGGTGCGCCCGTCCTACGTACTGGGTGGTCGCGCGATGGAGATCGTCTACGAACTGGACGAGCTCAAGCGCTACCTGCGTGAAGCGGTGCAGGTGTCGAACGACAGCCCGGTACTGCTGGACCACTTCCTCAACTGCGCCATCGAGATGGACGTGGACGCCGTGTGCGACGGCACCGACGTGGTCATCGGCGCCATCATGCAGCACATCGAACAGGCCGGCGTTCACTCCGGTGACTCGGCGTGCTCGCTGCCACCTTACTCGCTGAGCAAGGAAGTGCAGGACGAAGTTCGCGTACAGGTTGCCAAGATGGCCCTTGAGCTGGGTGTCGTCGGCCTGATGAACGTGCAGCTGGCCCTGCAGGGCGACAAGATCTACGTGATCGAAGTCAACCCGCGCGCCTCGCGTACCGTGCCGTTCGTGTCCAAGTGCATCGGCACTTCCCTGGCCATGATCGCGGCCCGCGTCATGGCCGGCAAAACCTTGAAGGAGCTGGGCTTCACTCAGGAAATCATCCCGAACTTCTACAGCGTCAAGGAAGCCGTCTTCCCGTTCGCCAAGTTCCCGGGGGTTGACCCGATCCTCGGCCCTGAGATGAAATCGACCGGTGAGGTCATGGGTGTTGGTGATACCTTCGGTGAAGCGTTCGCCAAAGCCCAGATGGGTGCCAGCGAAGTGCTGCCGACCGGTGGTACCGCGTTCATCAGCGTGCGTGACGACGACAAGCCACAGGTGGCTGGCGTTGCCCGCGACCTGATCGCCCTGGGCTTCGAAGTGGTTGCAACGGCGGGTACCGCCAAGGTTATCGAAGCGGCGGGCCTTAAAGTGCGCCGCGTGAACAAGGTAACCGAAGGCCGCCCGCACGTGGTCGACATGATCAAGAACGACGAGGTGTCGCTGATCATCAACACCACCGAAGGCCGCCAGTCGATCGCCGATTCCTACTCGATTCGTCGCAATGCGCTGCAGCACAAAATTTACTGCACCACGACCATTGCGGCCGGTGAAGCCATCTGTGAAGCGCTGAAATTCGGTCCGGAAAAGACCGTTCGCCGCTTGCAGGATCTCCATGCAGGAATGAAAGCATGAGCATTATCAAGTACCCGATGACCGTCCAGGGCGCACGCGCCCTGGAAGAGGAACATCTGTTTCTGAGCAAGACCGAGCGCCCGCGCCTGAGCCAGGCAATTGGTGAAGCGCGCGAGCTGGGCGACCTGAAGGAAAACGCCGAATACCATGCCGCGCGGGAAGAGCAGGGCATGGTTGAAGCGCGTATCCGCGATATCGAAGGCCGCCTGCAGAACGCGGTCATCATCGATGTGAAGACCATCCCGCACACCGGCAAGGTCATCTTCGGCACTACCGTCGAGCTGGCCAACACCGAAACCGACGAGCGAGTGAAGTACCAGATCGTCGGTGAAGATGAAGCTGACGTGAAACAGGGCAAGCTCTCGAGCGGCGCCCCGATCGCCAAGGCCATCATCGGCAAGGAAGAAGGCGACGTAGTCGTCATCAAGACGCCAAGCGGCACGGTCGAGTACGAGATTGTCGAAGTCCAGCACATCTGACCGGCGCCTGCGGGCGCCATCCCTGGAGGGGATTCTCTGGCAGCTGGCCCAGGTGTTCTGGGTTGGCGGCCTGTGGGTGTTCCATGTAGGGCTGGTGCCTGCGCTGAAAGTCAGTGGCCTGGCGCCGCTGCTGGTGCAGGATATCGCCGGCCAGATCGACCGTTGGTTGATCGGGGTGGCGTTGCTAGGCTTGTTGACCCAGCTGGCGGTGCTGGCAAGGGTGGACGGCCTGGCGGCCTGGTGGCGGCAGTTCCGGGGCCAGATGCTGTTGCTCGGCCTGGGGGCGTGCGTGGGGTACTACACCCTGCGCTATGGCATCTCGGTGGGCGAGCGCTGGCAGATGTTCTGTTTTCTGGTATTGGGTTTTTCCGGCATCGTGCTGGTAGCCCAGCCCGTTCCGGTCAGGCCGCGCCGCTAGGCGCAGCCCGCTGCCAGGCTTTTGTGGGAGCCGGCTTCCCTGCGATGCGCGAAGCGCCAACGGGTAGGTAAGACGCTTGCTCCCACAAGCGACCGTGCCGTTACTTGTAACGGTGGATGTTGGACAGCTGCTTGTTCGGCTGTGGGTTCTTGCGGTAGATCAGGGCTTTCTTGCCGATGGTCTGCACCAGTTCGGCACGGCCGGCCTTGCACAGCGCGGCGATGGTTTCGGCGCGTTCCTCGCGGTCTTCCGAACGAATCTCGACCTTGATCAGCTCATGGTCGACCAGCGCGCGCTCAAGTTCGGCTACCACGCCTTCATTCAAACCGTTGCCAGCAACGATCAGGACCGGCTTCAGGTCATGACCAATGGACTTGTATTGCTTCTTCTGCTCGTTATTGAGCGGCATAATCTGACCCTTTCCGTCTGATTCTGTAAAATTGACAGGCATTTTACCCGAGGGCCCCCGGCTCCGCCCAGTCAATCACGACGCATATCATCGAGGTGCCCCGTGGTACAACGTTCCAAAAGCAGCGCCAACTGGCTGCGCGAACATTTCAACGACCCTTTCGTCAAGCAGGCGCAAAAGGATGGCTACCGTTCGCGGGCCAGTTACAAACTGCTCGAGATCCAGGAAAAGGACCGGCTGATCCGCCCTGGCATGAGCGTAATCGACCTGGGGGCCGCCCCGGGTGGCTGGTCGCAGGTGACCAGTCGTCTGATTGGTGGCCAGGGCCGGTTGATCGCCTCTGACATCCTGGAAATGGACTCCATCCCCGATGTCACCTTCATTCACGGCGATTTCACCGACGATGAAGTCCTGCAGCGCATTCTCGAGGCCGTCGGCGATTCGCACGTGGACCTTGTGATTTCCGATATGGCCCCCAATATGAGTGGTACGCCCGAAGTGGACATGCCACGTGCCATGTTCCTCTGCGAGCTGGCCCTGGACCTGGCGACCCGCGTGCTCAAGCCCGGTGGGGACTTCCTGATCAAGATCTTCCAGGGTGAGGGCTTCGACGTTTACCTCAAGGACGTGCGCAGCAAGTTCGACAAGGTACAGATGCGCAAGCCGTCGTCGTCGCGGGACCGCTCGCGCGAACAGTACTTGCTAGGCAAGGGTTTCAAAGGAGCATGACAAGGTTTGAAGCGGGGTGGCCGATAGTTAATTCCAATCGGCCACTGCGTCAGGATCGTCCGAACTTCGTGTAGTCTGGATTTCACAAAGGGTTACAGACGGTGCCTGCGGTTGCGTAGGTAATGTAGTAAGTTAGGGCGATGAATATCATGCGAGGCACGGCTGCGTCGTGCGCCGGCCTCAGAGGGTAGCGAATTGAACGACATGGCAAAGAATCTGATCCTCTGGTTGATCATCGCAGCTGTCCTTGTGACGGTGATGAACAACTTCTCAAGCCCTAACGAGCCGCAGACCCTCAACTATTCCGACTTCATCCAGCAGGTCAAGGATGGCAAGGTCGAGCGAGTTACCGTCGACGGCTATATCATCACCGGCAAGCGCTCCGACGGCGACAGCTTCAAGACCGTGCGCCCGGCCATTACCGACAATGGCCTGATCGGCGACCTGGTAGACAACCACGTCACTGTCGAAGGCAAACAGCCTGAGCAGCAGAGCATCTGGACGCAATTGCTGGTTGCCAGCTTCCCGATCCTGGTCATCATTGCCGTGTTCATGTTCTTCATGCGCCAGATGCAAGGCGGTGCGGGCGGCAAGGGCGGCCCCATGAGCTTCGGCAAGAGCAAGGCACGCCTGCTGTCCGAAGACCAGGTCAAGACCACCCTGGCTGACGTCGCGGGTTGCGACGAGGCCAAGGAAGAGGTCGGCGAGCTGGTCGAGTTCCTGCGTGACCCTGGCAAGTTCCAGCGCCTTGGCGGCCGCATTCCTCGCGGCGTGCTGATGGTCGGCCCACCCGGTACCGGTAAAACCCTGTTGGCCAAGGCCATCGCCGGTGAAGCCAAAGTACCGTTCTTCACCATTTCCGGTTCGGACTTCGTGGAGATGTTCGTGGGCGTGGGCGCCAGCCGTGTGCGCGACATGTTCGAGCAGGCCAAAAAGCACGCCCCGTGCATCATCTTCATCGACGAGATCGACGCTGTCGGCCGCCACCGTGGCGCCGGTATGGGCGGCGGTCACGACGAGCGTGAGCAAACCCTTAACCAGTTGCTGGTCGAGATGGACGGCTTTGAAATGAACGATGGCATCATCGTCATTGCCGCCACCAACCGCCCCGATGTGCTGGACCCGGCACTGCTGCGCCCTGGCCGCTTCGACCGCCAGGTGGTGGTTGGCCTGCCGGATATCCGTGGCCGTGAACAGATTCTCAAAGTGCACATGCGCAAGGCGCCGATTGGCGACAACGTCAACCCGGCCGTGATTGCCCGCGGTACACCTGGGTTCTCTGGTGCAGACCTTGCCAACCTGGTCAACGAAGCTGCGCTGTTCGCCGCGCGCGCCAACAAGCGCCTGGTGGACATGAAAGAGTTCGAACTGGCCAAAGACAAGATCATGATGGGCGCCGAGCGCAAGACCATGGTCATGTCCGAGAAAGAAAAGCAGAACACGGCCTACCACGAAGCGGGTCATGCCATCGTCGGTCG
The DNA here is from genome assembly GCF_001320125.1 of Pseudomonas sp. NBRC 111119. Classification (NCBI taxonomy): domain Bacteria; kingdom Pseudomonadati; phylum Pseudomonadota; class Gammaproteobacteria; order Pseudomonadales; family Pseudomonadaceae; genus Pseudomonas; species Pseudomonas sp. NBRC 111119. The sequence goes on along the minus strand of NZ_BCAV01000020.1, from coordinate 50,045 downwards.
CCTGGTGCCTGAGCACGACCCGGTTTACAAGGTGTCCATCATCCCCCGTGGCCGCGCCTTGGGTGTGACCATGTTCCTGCCGGAAGAGGACCGCTACAGCCTCTCCAAGCGCGCGCTCATCAGCCAGATCTGCTCCCTGTACGGTGGCCGTATCGCTGAAGAGATGACCCTGGGCTTCGACGGTGTCACCACCGGTGCGTCCAACGACATCATGCGCGCCAGCCAGATCGCCCGGAACATGGTTACCAAGTGGGGCCTGTCCGAGAAGCTGGGCCCGCTGATGTATGCAGAGGAAGAGGGCGAGGTGTTCCTGGGCCGCAGTGCAGGTAGCCAGCAGGCCAGCGTCTCCGGCGAAACGGCCAAGTTGATCGACTCCGAAGTGCGCAGCATCATCGATCATTGCTACGCCACCGCCAAGCAGATCCTGACCGAAAACCGCGACAAGCTCGATGCGATGACCGAAGCGCTGATGAAGTACGAGACCATCGACGCCGAGCAGATCGATGACATCATGGCCGGCCGTACCCCCCGCGAGCCGCGTGACTGGGATGACGACTCCACTTCAGGCACCCCGGCAGCGCCTCAGGGTGACCGCCCCGAGTCGCCAATCGGTGGTCCGGCGGCGCAAAACTAAGGGCAGCTATGAGCTCAGTGCAGTACCCGACCCGGTTGCCTTGCAGCAACCGGGTTCTTGATTTGTCGCGTACCCATGTCATGGGTATTCTCAATATCACCCCTGATTCCTTTTCCGACGGCGGCCGGTTCAGCCAGCGTGACGAAGCCCTGCGCCATGCTGAAGCCATGGTCGCGGCCGGCGCCACGCTGATCGACATCGGCGGTGAGTCGACCCGGCCCGGTGCACGCCCGGTATCGGTTACCGAGGAGCTTGAGCGGGTGGCACCCATGGTCGAGGCCATCAACAGCCGGCTGGACGTGGTGGTGTCAGTGGATACTTCCACCCCGGCAGTGATGCGCGAAGCCGCGCGCCTTGGTGCCGGGCTGATCAATGACGTGCGTGCCCTGGAGCGCGATGGCGCACTGGATGCTGCTGCCGATACCGGCTTGCCTGTTTGCCTGATGCACATGCGCGGCGAGCCCGGTAACATGCAGGACGACCCCCATTACGACAATGTGACCGAGGACGTCGCGCGCTACCTTGAACAGCGCATGGCAGCCTGCGCGGCCGCTGGCATCGATGCCAGCAGAATCATCCTTGACCCGGGCTTTGGCTTCGCCAAGACGCTGGCGCACAACCTCAGCCTGTTCAAACATATGGAAGCGCTCTATCGCCTGGGCCGCCCACTGCTGGTGGGTGTGTCGAGAAAGAGCATGATCGGCCTGACGCTGGAGCGTCCGGTCGGCGAGCGCTTGTACGGCAGCCTGGCGCTGGCGGCGTTGGCCATGACCAAGGGGGCAAGCATCCTCCGGGTCCATGATGTGGCCGAAACCGTCGATGTGGTGCGCATGATTGCTGCGGTGCAAGGCGCCGAATAAGAACTCTGGAGTTTCTATGAGCAGAAAATACTTTGGTACCGACGGCATTCGTGGCCGCGTCGGGGAATACCCGATCACCCCTGACTTCATGTTGAAGCTTGGCTGGGCTGCTGGCATGGCCTTCCGCAAGCAGGGCAATTGCCGTGTGCTGGTCGGCAAGGACACGCGCATTTCCGGTTACATGTTCGAGTCCGCGCTCGAGGCGGGGCTGTCTGCCGCCGGCGCCGATGTGATGCTGCTGGGCCCCATGCCAACGCCTGCCATCGCCTACCTCACGCGCACGTTCCACGCCGAGGCCGGTATCGTCATCAGTGCTTCGCACAACCCGCATGACGACAACGGCATCAAGTTCTTCTCCGGCCAGGGCACCAAGCTGCCCGATGAGGTCGAGCTGATGATCGAGGAACTGCTCGACCAGCCCATGACCGTGGTCGAGTCGAGCAAGCTGGGCAAGGTATCGCGCATCAACGATGCCGCCGGGCGCTACATCGAGTTCTGCAAGAGCAGCGTGCCCAGCAGCACCAGCTTTGCCGGCCTCAAGCTGGTGGTGGATTGCGCCCACGGGGCCACCTACAAGGTGGCGCCCAGCGTGTTCCGCGAACTGGGTGCCGATGTGACCGTGCTGCATGCCCAGCCCGATGGCCTGAACATCAACGAAGGCTGTGGTTCGACCCACATCGAGTCGCTGCAGGCTGCGGTGCTGGTGGGGCATGCCGACCTGGGTATCGCGTTCGACGGCGACGGCGATCGCGTGCTGATGGTTGACCACACCGGTGCCATCGTCGATGGCGACGAGCTGCTGTTCATCATTGCCCGTGACCTGCAGGACCGCGGCAAGCTGCAGGGCGGGGTGGTAGGCACGCTGATGAGCAACCTGGGCCTGGAGCTGGCGCTCAAAGACCTGGACATTCCGTTCGTGCGGGCCAAGGTCGGCGACCGCTATGTCATGGCCGAACTGCTTGAGCGCGAGTGGCTGGTGGGGGGCGAGAACTCCGGCCACGTGGTGTGCTGCAACTACACCACCACGGGCGACGCGATCATTGCTGCGCTGCAGGTGCTGATGGCGCTCAAGCGCCGCGGCGAAACCCTGGCCCAGGCGCGTCAGGCGCTGCGCAAATGCCCTCAGGTATTGATCAACGTGCGCTTCGGTGCAGGCAAGGTCGACCCGCTGGAGCACCCGGCGGTGAAAGAGGCCGCTGCGCAGGTCACCGAGGCCCTGGCGGGGCGCGGGCGGGTGCTGTTGCGCAAGTCCGGTACCGAGCCGCTGGTGCGGGTGATGGTCGAGGGCGAGGACGAGGCGCAGGTGCGTCAGCATGCCGAGGCGCTGGCGAAATTGGTCAGCGAAGTTTGTGCCTGAAGGCGCTTGCCAGCGCGGATCTGGTTGGGTAAGATCTGCGCCCACTTTGACCGACGAGGTAAAGCATGCGTCGCCCTATGGTAGCTGGTAACTGGAAGATGCACGGTACCCGCGCCAGCGTCGCTGAGCTGACCGAGGGCTTGAGCAATCTCGCCCTGCCGAGCGAAGTGGAAGTCGCGGTATTTCCGCCAGCCTTGTTCATCCACCAAGTGGTTGATGGCCTGGCGGGTACACATATTATCGTCGGCGCACAGAATTCTGCAGTACTGCCCGAACAGGGCGCGCTGACCGGGGAAGTTGCTCCGGAACAGCTGGTTGAAGCAGGTTGCAAGTTGGTGTTGGTGGGTCATTCAGAGCGTCGCCAAGTAATGGGCGAAGGTGATGAAGTACTCAACCGCAAGTTTGCAGCGGCCCAGGCCAAAGGTTTGAAGCCCGTGCTGTGCATAGGGGAAACCCTGGAAGAGCGCGAAGCTGGCAAAACGCTCGAAGTTGTCGGGCGTCAACTAAGCAGTATCATCGAAGCTTTCGGTGTTGCCGCTTTTGCCAATGCAGTAATTGCCTATGAGCCTGTATGGGCCATTGGTACTGGCCTTACGGCCACGCCTCAGCAGGCTCAGGATGTGCACGCCGCCATCCGCGGTCAGCTGGCGGCGGAAGATGCTGAAGTAGCTGCGAAGGTGCAGTTGCTCTACGGCGGCAGCGTGAAGGCGGCCAATGCGGCCGAACTGTTCGGCATGCCGGATATCGATGGGGGCCTCATTGGTGGCGCTTCCCTGAACGCAGACGAATTCGGTGCAATTTGTCGCGCCGCAGGAAACTGAAAAAATGCTGGAAACAGTCATCGTCGTTTTTCATCTGTTGGCAGCGCTGTCGCTCGTAGTGCTGGTACTGTTGCAACAGGGCAAGGGGGCGGAAGCAGGTGCATCGTTTGGTGCCGGCGCTTCCAATACCGTCTTCGGAAGTCAGGGCTCTGCCACCTTCCTAAGTAAATTAACTGCTATACTCGCTGCCACTTTCTTTTTGACAGCACTTGGGTTAGGATACTTCGCGAAGCAACAAGCTCACCAGCTTAGCCAAGCAGGTCTTCCAGATCCGGCAGTGCTAGAAGTGAAAGAGCAGCCAAAACCGGCAGTCAATGATGATGTACCGGTGCTCCAACAACAGAAGAGCGAAGCCACTCCGAATTCGGGTGATGTACCTCCTCCGGCAGAAGAGCAGAAGTAACGGGTTTCAAGTAGTATTGCCGAGGTGGTGGAATTGGTAGACACGCAACCTTGAGGTGGTTGTGCCCATAGGGTGTAGGGGTTCGAGTCCCCTTCTCGGTACCAATTAAAGCTTGAGAGCCCGCTTTAGCGGGCTTTCTTGTAGGCGAAGGTTTGGAATTGACCCTCAAGCGGGTTAGGTCTTATACTTTCGCCCCAGCTTTGTCGCGGGGTGGAGCAGCTTGGTAGCTCGTCGGGCTCATAACCCGAAGGTCGTTGGTTCAAATCCAGCCCCCGCAACCAGCTTCAGCGGAGCCCCTTTTCAGGGGCTTTTTGCTAACCGAACAGTTCAGGCGTCGTTGTCCAACGGCGCTTTCAGGGATGGGCGCTTCGCCCATTTTTTATTTGCACAGCATGCACGAGGGGGTTCAGGTGTCGAGCAAGCTAGAACAGTTGCAGGCCTTGTTGGCCCCGGTTGTCGAGGGTCTGGGCTATCAGTGCTGGGGGATCGAGTACGTTTCCCAAGGCAAGCATTCGGTACTGCGCATCTACATCGACAAGGAAGACGGCATTTTGGTGGATGACTGCGAAGCGGTCAGCCGTCAGGCCAGTGCCATCCTCGATGTGGAAGATCCAATCAGCAGTGAGTACACCCTCGAGGTGTCTTCTCCCGGCATGGATCGCCCACTGTTCACTCTGGAACAGTTTGCCTCGCATGCCGGCGAACAAGTGAAGATCAAGCTGCGCTCACCCTTCGAGGGTCGTCGTAACTTCCAGGGCCTTCTCCGTGGTGTGGAGGAGCAGGATGTGGTGGTCCAGGTGGACAACCAGGAGTTCCTTTTGCCGATCGATTCGATCGACAAGGCCAATATTATTCCCAGTTTTGACTGAGACGTGCCGGGCCCGACGGATTATCCGGGCCTAATGGCTTGCGCAAGGCGAGGCGTACGATGAGCAAAGAAGTACTGCTGGTTGTTGAATCGGTATCCAACGAAAAAGGTGTACCCCCCGGCGTCATTTTCGAAGCGCTGGAGGTGGCCCTGGCTACCGCAACCAAAAAACGTTTTGAAGACGAAGTGGATCTGCGTGTGGAAATCAACCGCCACACCGGTAGCTACGAGACGTTCCGCCGCTGGACCGTGGTCGACGAAGCCGACCTGGACGACCCGGCCATCGAAACCTGGCTCGACAAGATCAAGGACACTCACCCGGCTGCCAAGGTCGGTGACGTGATCGAGGAAAAGATCGAGTCCATCGAATTCGGCCGTATCGCCGCCCAGACCGCCAAGCAGGTCATCGTGCAGAAGGTCCGTGAGGCCGAGCGCGCCCAGGTGGTGGATGCCTATCGCGAGCGCGTTGGCGAAATCATCTCCGGCACCGTGAAGAAGGTGACGCGCGATAACGTCATCGTCGACCTTGGCAACAACGCCGAGGCGCTGCTGGCCCGCGAAGACATCATTGCCCGCGAAACCTTCCGTGTCGGTGTGCGCCTGCGTGCACTGCTGAAGGAAATTCGCACCGAAAACCGTGGCCCTCAGCTGATCCTGTCGCGTACTGCGCCACAGATGCTGATCGAGCTTTTCCGCATTGAAGTGCCGGAAATCGCTGAAGGCCTCATTGAAGTCATGGCTGCTTCCCGTGATCCGGGTTCGCGAGCCAAGATCGCCGTCCGCTCCAAGGACAAGCGTATCGACCCGCAAGGCGCCTGTATCGGCATGCGTGGGTCGCGCGTCCAGGCTGTATCCGGGGAGCTGGGTGGTGAGCGTGTGGATATCGTCCTGTGGGATGATAACCCGGCGCAGTTCGTCATCAACGCCATGTCGCCGGCTGAAGTCGCGGCGATCATCGTTGATGAAGATGCCCATGCCATGGACATCGCCGTTGCCGAAGACAACCTGGCCCAAGCCATTGGTCGTGGTGGTCAAAACGTTCGCCTGGCCAGTCAGTTGACCGGCTGGACCCTGAACGTGATGACCGAGAAGGACATCCAGGCCAAGCAGCAGGCCGAAACCGGTGACATCCTGCGCAATTTCATTGACGAGCTGGAAGTCGACGAGGAGCTGGCCCAAGTGCTGGTCGACGAAGGCTTCACCAGCCTCGAAGAAATTGCCTACGTACCGTTGGAAGAAATGCTCAACATCGATGGCTTTGACGAAGATATCGTCAATGAGCTCCGCGCTCGGGCCAAGGACCGTTTGTTGACCAAGGCCATCGCTACCGAAGAAAAACTGGCAGACGCACATCCAGCTGAAGACCTGCTCTCCCTTGAGGGCATGGACAAGGACCTGGCAGCGGAACTGGCGGTGCGCGGCGTGGTTAACCGCGAAGACCTGGCCGAGCAGTCGATCGACGATCTGCTCGACATCGACGGCATCGACGAAGAGCGTGCCGGCAAGTTGATCATGGCCGCCCGAGCCCACTGGTTCGAGTAATTAGGCGCGGCCTGAGGAGAGAAGTGCATGACGCAAGTCACGGTGAAAGAACTGGCCCAAGAGGTCGAGGCACCGGTAGAGCGCCTGCTGCAGCAGATGCGTGAGGCAGGTCTGCCGCACACCGACGCCGGTCAGGTAGTGACCGACAATGAGAAGCAGACCCTGCTGACTCATTTGAAGAGCAGCCACAAGAGCAAGGCGGAAGAGCCGCGCAAGATTACCTTGCAGCGCAAAACCACCAGCACGCTGCGTGTCGCCGGTAGCAAGAGCATCAGCGTAGAAGTACGCAAGAAGAAAGTATTCGTGCAGCGCAGCCCGGAAGAAATCCAGGCTGAGCAGAAGCGTGAGCTGGAAGAGCGCCGTGCGGCTGAAAACGCTGCACGTGACAAGGTCGAGGCCGAAGTCCGTCAGCGCAACGAGGAGCAGGCACGCCGTCAGGCCGCTGAGGCGCCTGCCGCTACTTCTGCACCGGCCGCCAAACCGGCACCGGCACCGGCCGCTGCTGCACCGGCAGTTGCCGACGCCCCTGCGTCCGAAGACGCCGCAGCCCGTGCTGCCGAGCGCAAGAAGGACGAGACCCGTCGCAACGAAAGCCGTACCCGTGATGACGACCGTCGTCGTGGCGAGGCGCCGCGTGTGTCGATCAAGGTCAAGGTAAAAGAGAAGGAAAAGGCGCCTACGCCGCGTGCAGCGCCGCGCACCACCGACGAAGAGAGCGATGGCGCTCGTCGTGGCCGTGGTGGCAAAGGCAAGCTGAAGAAGCGTAACCAGCACGGCTTCCAGAACCCGACTGGCCCCGTCATCCGTGACGTGACCATCGGCGAGACCATCACCGTCTCCGAGCTGGCCAACCAGATGTCCGTCAAGGGCGCTGAAGTGGTCAAGTTCATGTTCAAGATGGGTACCCCGGTTACCATCAACCAGGTGCTCGACCAGGAAACCGCACAGCTGATCGCTGAAGAGCTGGGCCACAAGGTCACCCTGGTCAGCGATACCGCCCTGGAAGACTCCCTGGCCGAATCGCTGAAGTTCGAAGGCCAGTCCGAGTCGCGTGCGCCGGTGGTTACCGTCATGGGTCACGTCGACCATGGCAAGACCTCGCTGCTCGACTACATCCGTCGTGCCAAGGTTGCCGCTGGCGAAGCCGGTGGTATCACCCAGCACATCGGTGCCTACCATGTGGAAACCGACCGCGGCATGGTCACCTTCCTCGATACCCCGGGCCACGCAGCGTTCACCCAGATGCGCGCACGTGGTGCCAAGGCCACCGACATCGTCATCCTGGTGGTGGCGGCGGACGACGGCGTGATGCCTCAGACCCGCGAAGCCGTTCAGCACGCCAAGGCTGCTGGCGTACCGCTGGTGGTTGCGGTGAACAAGATCGACAAGCCAGGTGCTGACCTCGATCGCATCCGTAACGAACTGGCCGTCGAAGGCGTGACCTCCGAGGACTGGGGTGGTGACACTCCGTTCGTCAAGGTTTCGGCGAAGATGGGTACCGGTGTTGATGAACTGCTCGAAGCCGTCCTGCTGCAGGCCGAGATCCTCGAACTGACCGCAACCCCGACCGCGCCAGGTCGTGGTGTAGTCGTCGAATCGCGCCTGGACAAAGGCCGCGGCCCAGTGGCCACCATCCTGGTTCAGGACGGTACCCTGCGTCAGGGCGACATGGTGCTGTGCGGCTCCAACTATGGCCGCGTGCGTGCCATGCTCGACGAGAACGGCAAGCCTGTTAAGGAAGCCGGCCCGTCGATCCCGGTCGAAATCCTCGGCCTGGACGGTACCCCGGAAGCCGGTGACGAGCTGTCGGTGGTGGCTGACGAGAAGAAAGCCCGCGAAGTTGCCATGTTCCGTCAAGGCAAGTACCGCGAGGTCAAGCTGGCCCGCGCTCACGCTGGCAAGCTGGAAAACATCTTCGAGACCATGGGTCAAGAAGAGAAGAAAACCCTCAACATCGTGCTCAAGACCGATGTGCGTGGTTCGCTCGAAGCGTTGAACGGCTCGCTTGGCGGCCTGGGCAACGACGAAGTGCAGGTTCGCGTGATCGGTGGTGGTGTCGGTGGTATCACCGAAAGCGACGCCAACCTGGCGCTGGCTTCGAATGCAGTACTGTTCGGCTTCAACGTGCGTGCCGATGCCGGTGCGCGCAAGATCGTCGAGCAGGAAGGTCTGGATATGCGTTACTACAACGTGATCTACGACATCATCGAAGACGTCAAGAAAGCCCTGACCGGCATGCTCGGCAGCGATGTTCGCGAGAATATCCTGGGCGTTGCCGAAGTGCGTGACGTGTTCCGCTCGCCGAAGTTCGGCGCCATCGCTGGCTGTATGGTCATCGAGGGTACCGTGTACCGCAACCGCCCTATCCGCGTACTGCGCGAGGACGTTGTGATCTTCGAAGGCGAGCTGGAATCGCTGCGTCGCTTCAAGGACGATGCTGCCGAAGTGCGTAACGGCATGGAGTGCGGTATTGGCGTGAAGAGCTACAACGACGTTAAGGTCGGCGACAAGATCGAAGTCTTCGAGAAAGTCCAGGTGGCTCGTACCCTTTAAGGGCGGGCACGTTGCGGGCAGCCCCTCTACGGGGCGGCTTGCAGCACCTCTTCAGGTAGCGCCCGGTCAGGCATTGGTCTGACCGGGCGTTTGCCGCTTTAAGTTACAGGTAACAAGAATGGCCAAAGAATATAGCCGTACCCAACGCATTGGCGATCAGATGCAGCGCGAGCTGGCCGAGCTGATCCGCCGTGAAGTCAAGGACCCGCGCGTCGGTCTGGTCACCATCACCGCTGTTGACGTCAGCCGCGACCTGGGCCATGCCAAGGTGTTCATCACCGTGATGGGCGAGGAAACCCCCGACGCCGTGCAGCAGTCGCTGAAGGCGCTGAACAGCGCAGCCAGCTTCCTGCGCCTGCACCTGGGCCGCTCCATGCAACTGCGCAGCGTGCCGCAGCTGCATTTCCATTTCGATGAAAGCGTCAGCCGTGGTGTTCACCTGTCGGCGCTGATCGAACGTGCAGTGGCCGAAGACCGCCTGCACAAGGATGCCGACGAGCCGGACACCAAGGAGTAAGCGGTGGCCCAGGTCAAACGTATCCGCCGCAATGTCAGCGGCATCATTCTGCTGGACAAGCCTTTGGGCTTTACGTCCAACGCCGCCTTGCAGAAGGTGCGCTGGTTGCTCAATGCCGAGAAGGCCGGCCACACCGGCAGCCTCGATCCCCTGGCAACCGGTGTGCTGCCGCTGTGCTTTGGCGAAGCCACCAAGTTTTCGCAGTACTTGCTCGATTCCGACAAGGGCTACGAAACCGTCATGCAGATGGGCCAGACTACCAACACCGGCGACGCCGAAGGTGAGGTACTGCAGACCCGCGAGGTAACCGTTGGTCGTGCCGATATCGAAGGCGTGCTGCCGCGTTTTCGCGGGCCGATCAGCCAGATACCGCCGATGTACTCGGCGCTCAAGCGTGATGGGCAACCCCTTTACAAGCTGGCACGTGCAGGAGAGGTAGTGGAGCGCGAGGCGCGTTCTGTTACTATTGGCCGGCTTGAGTTGCTCGAGTGCGAAGGCACCCGTGCACGGCTGAGCGTAGGTTGCAGCAAGGGCACTTATATCCGCACCCTGGTGGAGGATATCGGTGAGGCCCTGGGTTGCGGTGCCTATGTCGCCGAACTGCGCAGGACCCAGGCCGGGCCGTTTGCCCTGGCCCAGACGGTAACCCTCGAGCAGCTCGAACAGGCCCACGCCGAAGGCGGTAACGAAGCGCTCGACCGCTTCCTGATGCCATCGGACAGCGGCCTGCTGGACTGGCCATTGGTGTGCTTGTCCGAGCACAGCGCGTTCTACTGGCTGCACGGCCAGGCAGTACGCGCGCCGGACGCGCCACAATTCGGCATGGTCCGGGTACAGGATCACAATGCCCGCTTCATCGGTATCGGTGAGGTGAGCGAAGACGGGCGCATTGCGCCGCGTCGGCTGATTCGGTCGGAATGACCGAAACCACAGGCCAGGGCATGTGCCCGAACCTGCGGAACCGAGGTTGGCTGTCAGTAGGCACGGTCACACCTCTTTTATTGATACAGGGAGCAGTCCCTGGCCTATTGGAACCCGTTCGCGGGGTCCGTTTAATCAGGAGAAGCCTCATGGCCCTCAGCGTTGAAGAAAAAGCTAAGATCGTTGCCGAACACCAGCAAGCCGCCGGCGATACCGGTAGCCCGGAAGTGCAGGTTGCTCTGCTGACCGCCAACATCAACAAGCTGCAAGGCCACTTCAAGGCCAACGACAAAGACCACCACTCCCGTCGTGGTCTGATTCGTATGGTTAACCAGCGTCGTAAGCTGCTGGACTACCTGAAGGGCAAAGACACCACCCGTTACAGCGCGCTGATCGCTCGCCTGGGCCTGCGTCGTTAATAACGGCCTGGTTGGTGGTGTGCATGGCGTGCCGCAGGCCTCGGCAAGGCTGTTGTCCAGCCTTGCCGAGGGGCACGCCGTGCGTATATTCGAGGTTGGCAGCCTGGCAATGCTGAGCGGTTATCCGCTTGGCGCCAGGCTCCCAGCCTCGTGTTGTATCTGGACGGTCGATGGGGCCGATTCCCCCTGCTGCCCAAGCATTCGCAAGAAACCAGTTCCCCCAAGAGCCACTGAAGAAGGTAGGAAACCGTGAACCCGGTAATCAAGACATTCCAGTTCGGTCAATCGACCGTTACTCTCGAAACGGGCCGCATTGCCCGTCAGGCAACCGGCGCCGTGCTGGTTACCGTCGACAACGACGTCACCGTGCTGGTGACCGTGGTCGGTGCCAAGCAAGCCGACCCAGGCAAGGGCTTCTTTCCGCTCTCGGTTCACTACCAGGAAAAGACCTACGCCGCTGGCAAGATCCCAGGCGGTTTCTTCAAGCGTGAAGGCCGTCCTTCCGAGAAAGAAACCCTGACTTCGCGCCTGATCGACCGTCCGATCCGTCCGCTGTTCCCGGAAGGCTTCATGAACGAAGTGCAGGTTGTCTGCACCGTAGTTTCCACCAGCAAGAAGACCGACCCGGACATCGCTGCGATGATCGGTACCTCGGCTGCCCTGGCCATTTCCGGCATTCCGTTCGAAGGCCCGATCGGCGCTGCCCGCGTTGCTTTCCATGAGAGCACCGGCTACCTGCTGAACCCGACCTACGAGCAACTGGCCGCCTCGAGCCTGGACATGGTCGTTGCTGGTACCTCCGATGCCGTACTGATGGTTGAGTCGGAAGCCCAAGAGCTGACCGAAGACCAGATGCTGGGCGCCGTACTGTTCGCCCACGACGAATTCCAGGCTGTGATCCAGGCAGTCAAGGAGCTGGCTGCAGAAGCCGGCAAGCCGACCTGGGACTGGAAACCTGCGGTTGCCAACACTGCACTGCTCAATGCCATCCGCGCCGAATTCGGCGAAGCGGTTTCGCAGGGTTACACCATCACCGTCAAGGCCGACCGCTATGCGCGCCTGGGTGAGCTGCGTGACCAGGCTGTGGCCAAGTTCTCCGGTGAAGAAGGCCAGCCTTCGGCGTCTGAAGTAAAAGACATCTTCGGCGAAATCGAATACCGCACCGTTCGCGAGAACATCGTAAACGGCAAGCCACGCATCGACGGCCGCGACACCAAGACCGTGCGCCCGCTGAACATCGAAGTTGGCGTGCTGCCAAAAACTCACGGTTCGGCGCTGTTCACCCGTGGCGAAACCCAGGCCCTGGTCGTTGCCACGTTGGGTACTGCCCGTGACGCCCAACTGCTGGACACCCTCGAAGGCGAGAAAAAAGACCCCTTCATGCTGCACTACAACTTCCCACCGTTCTCGGTAGGTGAGTGTGGCCGCATGGGGGGTGCTGGCCGTCGTGAAATCGGCCACGGCCGCCTGGCCCGTCGTTCGGTTCAGGCCATGCTGCCTGCTGCTGACGTGTTCCCGTACACCATCCGTGTGGTGTCGGAAATCACCGAGTCCAACGGTTCCAGCTCCATGGCGTCGGTCTGCGGTGCCTCCCTGGCCCTGATGGACGCCGGTGTGCCGATGAAGGCGCCGGTTGCCGGTATCGCCATGGGCCTGGTCAAGGAAGGCGAAAAATTCGCCATTCTGACCGACATCCTGGGCGACGAAGACCACCTGGGTGACATGGACTTCAAGGTAGCCGGTACCGCCAAAGGCGTTACTGCGCTGCAGATGGACATCAAGATCAACGGCATCACCGAAGAGATCATGGAAATCGCCCTGGGCCAGGCCCTGGAAGCGCGCCTGAATATCCTCGGCCAGATGAACCAGATCATTGGCCAGTCGCGCACCGAACTGTCGGCCAACGCCCCGACCATGATCGCGATGAAGATCGACACCGACAAGATCCGTGACGTCATCGGTAAAGGCGGCGCCACCATCCGCGCCATCTGCGAAGAGACCAAGGCTTCGATCGATATCGAAGACGATGGCTCGATCAAGATCTTCGGCGAAACCAAGGAAGCGGCAGAAGCTGCCAAGCAGCGCGTCCTGGGTATCACTGCCGAGGCCGAGATCGGCAAGATCTACGTGGGCAAGGTTGAGCGCATCGTTGACTTCGGCGCGTTCGTGAACATCCTGCCTGGTAAGGACGGTCTGGTTCACATCTCGATGCTGAGCGATGCCCGCGTCGAGAAAGTGACCGACATCCTCAAGGAAGGCCAGGAAGTTGAAGTACTGGTACTGGACGTGGACAACCGCGGCCGTATCAAGCTGTCGATCAAAGACGTAGCTGCGGCGAAAGCTTCCGGCGTCTGAATAGCGACAACGCGGTAGAAAAGGGCCCCGATCGGGGCCCTTTTTTTATGACCGCTGCGGAACCTTTAGCGGACTTGCATCTTGCATGCAGTTTTATCGTGCAGATTGCAGAATGCACGATCCAGGCGATCTGTTACTTTATGTAAGTAATTGATATATAAGCAGAAATAACAATTCTGAAAGCTGGCACAGCCCCTGCAAATAGTCTTGTATCTGCCGCCAGGACACAGGGCGCAGACCTTTCGAAAAACAGGAGTGACTCACATGAAGAAGTTCGCCATCGCTGCCGCTACTGCTACCGCTCTGACCCTGACCATGGCTAACGCCGCTTTCGCAGCCCAGGCCACTCAAGCGCCAATGATGCTTGCAGCTGGTGAGGCTACCAAAGCCAAAGAAGCTACTTCCGACACCTGGATCACCACCAAGGTCAAAGCTGATCTGCTGACCGAGAAAGGCATCCCAGGTAGCGACATCAAAGTCGAAACCAACAAGGGTGTGGTATCGCTGTCTTCGGACGTAAAGGTAACCGACTCCCAGAAAGAGATGGCCGTTGCCATCACCAAGAAAATCAAAGGCGTTCAGGCAGTTTCTGCTGACGGCCTGAAAGCAGAATAAGGATTGTCCCGCTGGCCAAATGGATTTGGCCAAACAAAAAAATCCGATACCAGCTGCTGGTATCGGATTTTTTTTGCCTGCTTGGTTTACGGTCTAGTTGGCCAACCCGTCACTCCGCATCCAGATGCAGCGGTGTCACAACCCGCCCATCCTGCTCCGGCTTGCCAAGGCTGGTATCAATGAAATACACCCGGTCATCCTGCAGCTTGCCCTTATCCACCAGGTAATCCTTGATACTGCTGGCTCGCTCTTGGCCCAACGTGCGCAGTAATGCGGTGCTTTCCGACCACGACTTGATCACCGCCTCGCGCAGCCGGGCCGCCCGCTCGTCACGCCCAAGCTGTTCCCACTCGGCAGGTGGCTGCTGTTTCAGGCGGGTGCGGTAGATGCCCTCAAGCATTGCCGGCTTGTCGCCATCGTCTACCGCCAGCATCGAGGCATTGGCCGGTACCTTGTCGCCGCGCCGCTGCAGGATCTTGTACCAGGTTGCCTGGTACTCACGCTCCAGGCGCTGCTGGGCAATCAACGGCCCGTCACTGGCCTGGGCGCTGGTACCCTCGATCTCAAGGCGCAGCTCGGGGCGCTTTTTCAACGCTTCTGCCAGCTTGTCCAGCGACGCCTGGGCATCACCGCCCAATTCGCTGGAGCCGGGTGCGAAGGCCACGGTGCCGAGGTCTTGCGAACCGCCGCCGGCGATCAGCCCGCCGATGAACTTGAACGGCGCCTGGGCCGCGCGCAGCACCAGGTTACGCAGGGTCTGCCAGACGATGGGCATTACACTGAACTGTGGGTTGTTCAGGTCGCCCGACACCGGCAGCTCGATGGAAATCTTGCCCTGGGTGTCTTTCAATAGCGCTACCGCCAGCCGGATTGGCAAGTCGACGGCATCCGGGCTGTCGACCTTCTCCCCAAGCTGCAATTGCTCCACCACCACCTTGTTCTCGGCCTTCAGTTGGCCCTTGGTGATCAGGTAATGCAGGTCCAGGTTCAGCCGGCCCTTGCGAATGCGATAGCCTGCGAACTTGCCTGAGTAGGGGGTGAGAGTGGTCAACTCCACGCGCTTGAAGCTGGTGGCGATATCCAGGCTTGCGAGTGGTTCGAACGGGTTGAGGGCACCTTTGATGGTGACCGGTGCGTAGCGGTCGACCTTGCCCTGGACTTCCACCTTGGCCGGCAGCGGTTTACGGTTATCAATGGTGCCAATTTGCCCGTTCAGCTGTTGCGCAGCCGTGGCGAAGTTGGGCGTGAGGGAGAGGTCGGCGAAATTCGCCGAACCGTCGTTGATCACGATCTGGCCAATATGCACACCCAGCGGCTTGTCGCCTTTGCTGGCAGCAGCAGGCTTGGCCTGTACCGTCGCCGGGGCGCTGGCTGGCTGTGGAATCAGCAGGTCGTTGATATTGGTGGTGCGGTCCTCGTTGATGATGAAGCGCGCATAAGGCTGTTGCAGGGTGACCTTGTCGATCGACAGCGCATCACCGTGCACGTAAGAGAGGCCATCAACGTCGACTTCTTGCCATTTCACGAAGTCACGGCTCTTGATGGTATCCAGCGTGTGCAACTGGCTCACCTGCGCCTTGCCCGTGACCGTCAAGGCCAGCGGGGCAGTGTTCTTCAGATCCACCTTGAGGTCGCTGGCTAGCATGCCGCTGCGCAGCTCCAGCAGGATGTAAGGGCTGATGTAGGCTTGCGCAAGGCGCAGGTCGATATCGTGGGTGTTTACGTCCAGTTTTGCCCATACCGGCGCCAGGTTCACCTGCCCGCTGGCCTGCAGCTTGCCTTGCTTGCCGACCCCGGTGTCGAGCCTGGCCTTGAAGGGCGTCTTGTTGAGGCTGTCGAACCCTTGCAAGTCGGCATTGAGCGGGCCTAGGTCGAGAGCCACCGGTTCCTTCTGGGTGCGGTCGGCCAGGTGCACCAGGTAATTACGTAACTGCACGTCCTTCAGAAGCACCTGCCAAGGCGTGCTGGGCTGGGTAGCGGCCGGCTGTTCAGGGGCTGGCCCGGCAGCCGCCGGTTCGGCTTTTTCCTTGGGCGTGGCCTTGGCCGGCTGGCTGGCGAACAGCTTCTGCCAATCAAGCTGGCCGTCCTTTTCCAGGGCGGCCCAGGTTTCCAGCTTGTCGCTGCGGACCTTGCCAACGGTCACCCGCTGCTTGACCAGGTCGACTGTGGTTTCACTCAATTCCAGGTTGGCAAGGCGCGCCAGGGGGCGCCCATCGGGGGCCTTGATGGCGAACGGTGCAATCCGCAGCGAGGCGTTTTCCAGCACCAACTCGGTCTTTTTTGCCAGGTTCAGGCGGTAGTGCGTATTCAGGCTCAGCTTGCCGTCCTCGAGCACAAGTGGCACAGCATCGCGCACATAAGGCCAGAACAACTTCATCTTGCCATCGGTGACCTTCAATGTGCCTTCGGAAGCGATGGGGGACAGGCTGAGGGTGCCTTGCCAATCGATGCGTCCGCCGTTGGGGCCGTTCGCAACCAAGGTCATGTCGGCATTGTCGTCGGGCAGGGTGCTGAGGTTCTTCAGCTCCAGGTTCATGTTGTCGTAGAGAAACTCGATGGGCTCGCTTGGGCGCTGGTCCTCGAAGCGCAGGTAGCCTTGTTCAAGCTTGATGCTGCCGATACGCAGGGGGAACGGCTTGCCCGGTGGCTCATCTGCCTTGGCGTTGCTGGGGGGGAGCTTGAACAGGCGCGCCAGGTTGAGCGTACCGTCCTTGGCGAACAACACCTCATTGCGCAGCTTGGCCAGTTCCACTGCCTCCAGGTGCAGGGCGCCGGTCCACAGGCTGTCCAGTGACAGGTTGGCGTAGAGTTTCTCGAAGGCCAGCTGTTCCTTGCCCGGTTCACCGATCTGCAGGCCCCACAGGGTCAGTTCCAGGCTGAACGGGTTGAATTCGAGCCGTTGCAGGTGCGCTGGTACGGTGGCGTACTGGGCCAGTTGTTGATTGGCGATACGCAGGGCTACACCGGGGAGGATGAAGAAGCCGAGCAGGCTGTAGAGGGCGACCAAAGCCAGCAGTGCGCCAGCGGCGCGCATCAATCCTTTGTACATGTATCGCTTCGTCTGTGCGGGCAGGGGGTGGTTGGAGTATGGCACGTTAAATCAGTTCCGCTGAGCGGGCGGCAGCGCTTACTCAATGCCCATGCGCCTGCGGGCGCGGTGGGCCGAGCCATCGCGCATCGCCCAGCGCAGCACTGGCGCGGTGCGTTGCAGGCCCAGCCGGATCATGCGCTGTTGCAGGGGGCCGTGCCCCAGGCCCAGTAATTGCTGCGCCCAGGCAGGCATCAGGTCGATGCCGGCGTGCAGCATCAGCTTGCCCACCGGTTGTGCCAGGCGGCTAGGGGCCGGGGCATCGAGCAGGATGCGGACCACGTCATGGCTGCGTGCATCGCAGCTGAGCTGAGGGCGCATATGCTGGAGATAATCCTCCACCTGCCGGCAGGTGCGTGGTACGTCGCGGGCCCCTAGGCGTTCCGCGACCAGTGCGATTTCGCCGTAGTACGCGTCCTGGTCAGTAACTGACAGGTGCGGGTCGCGGTAGCGCAGGTGCGCCGCCAGAAAGCTGCTCACTTCGGCCACGTGCACCCAGGTCAGCAGTTGTGGGTCGCTGGCGGCGTAAGGGCGGCCATCAGGCGCATGGCCGGTGACCTGCAGGTGAATCTGGCGCACCTTCTCTATCAGCCATTCGGCATCGGCGGTGGCGCCGAACGTAGTGCCAGAAATGAACTGGCTGGTGCGCCGCAGCCGGCCCAGCAAGTCATGACGGAAATTGGAATGGTCCCACACGCCGGCCAGCGCCAGAGGGTGCAGCAATTGCAGCATCAGGGCGCTGATGCCGCCCACCAGCATGCTCGGGAAGTCGCCATGCACCCGCCAGCAGAGGCTGTGGGGGCCGAACAGGCCAGGGTCGCCCTTGGGCGACTCCAGGTCGAGCTGGCCCAAAGCCAGCCCGGTAAGGCTCATGACCTGTTTTTCAATGCGGCGGCGTAGGGCTTCCATGGCGACCTGGGGTGCAGGGCGGCCAGGTGGCCGCCGGTTACTGATTGAGACGGGTGTCGATCAAGCCCTGTACCACGCCTGGGTCGGCCAGGGTGGAGGTATCCCCCAGGCTATCCAGTTCGTTGCAGGCGATCTTGCGCAGTATACGCCGCATGATCTTGCCCGAGCGGGTCTTGGGCAGTGCGGGTGCCCACTGGATCAATTCGGGCCGTGCGAAGCTGCCGATCTCCTTGCTGACCAATGCCAGCAGTTCTGCCTTCAATGCATCACCCGGTGTAACCCCGTTCATGGTAGTGACGAAGGCATAAACGCCCTGGCCCTTGAGGTCATGGGGGTAGCCGACCACGGCGGCTTCGGCAACGCTGTCATGCAGCACCAGCGCGCTCTCCACCTCGGCGGTGCCGATGCGGTGCCCCGAGACGTTGATCACATCATCGATGCGCCCGGTGATCCAGTAGTCACCGTCGGCGTCGCGGCGGGCGCCGTCGCCGGTGAAGTAGTAACCCGGCATCGGTTTGAAGTAGGTCTCGACCATGCGTGTGTGGTCGCCGTAGACGCTGCGGATTTGCGCCGGCCAGCTGGCCTTGATGACCAGCAGCCCCGCCCCGGGCCCTTCGATGACCTGGCCCTGCTCATCCAGCAGCACAGGTTGCACGCCGAACATGGGCTGGGTGGCGCAACCGGGTTTGAGGGTGGGGTTGCCGGGCAGCGGGGTAAGCATGATGCCGCCGGTCTCGGTTTGCCACCAGGTGTCGACGATGGGGCAGCGCTGCTGCCCGACTTCCTCGAAGTACCACTGCCAGGCCTCCGGGTTGATCGGCTCGCCAACGGTACCCAGCAGCCGCAGGCTATGGCGTGAGGTGCCTTGCAACGGCGCTGAACCTTCGCGCATCAGGGCGCGCAAGGCCGTAGGCGCGGTATAGAAGATATTCACCTGGTGCTTGTCCACCACCTGCCAGAACCGTGAGCTGTCCGGGTAGTTGGGCACGCCTTCATACATCAGCGAAATGGCACCGTTGGCCAGTGGGCCATAGACAATGTAGCTGTGACCGGTCACCCAGCCCACATCGGCCGTGCACCAGAACACCTCGCCGTCGCGGTAATCGAACACCACCTTGAAGGTCAGGGCCGCCTGCAGCAGATAACCGGCGGTGGTATGCAGTACACCCTTGGGTTTACCCGTGCTGCCGGAGGTGTAGAGGATGAACAGTGGGTCCTCGGCATCCATGGCTTCGGGCTGGCAGTGGTCACCGGCGTGCTCGGTAGCCTGGTGGTACCAGAGGTCGCGGCCCTCGCTCCAGTCAACCTCGCCGCCCGTGCGCTGTATCACAACCACTGTGCTTACGCCGGGGCAGCTGGCCAGGGCCTTGTCGACGTTCTGTTTGAGGGGGATGCGTTTGCCACCGCGCACGCCTTCGTCGGCGGTGATGACGGTGCGGCAGTCGGCATCCAGAATACGGTCACGCAATGCATCCGGGGAAAAGCCGCCGAATACCACCGAATGCACTGCGCCGATGCGCGTACAGGCCAGCATGGCAAAGGCCGCCTCGGGGATCATGGGCATATAGATGCAGATGCGGTCGCCCTTTTTCACGCCGCGCGCTTTCAAGGCATTGGCCAGGCGGCACACGTGCAGGTGCAGTTCGCGGTAGGTGATGGCCTTGGCATCGGCCGGGTCGTCACCCTCCCACAGCAGGGCAGTCTGATCCCCGCGCTGGGCCAGGTGGCGATCAATGCAGTTGTAGCTGACGTTGAGCTGGCCGCCTGCAAACCAGCAGGCATCGCCTGTATTCAGGTCGCACTGTTGCACCTGTTGCCAGGGTTTGATCCAGTGCAGGCGCTTGGCTTGTTCGGCCCAGAAGGTGTCTGGGTCGTCGACCGACTGGCGGTAGAGGCGGCGGTAGTCGTCTGGGGATAAAGCGGCTGCCTGACTGACGGCCAGGGCTTGCGGGTATTTGCGCAGATCGAACATGGCGGTGGTCCTGCTCTTGTAAGGGGCGATGGACGGCAACGGCTATTCGATAAGACAGTGTAGTGGAAGGGGGTGTTCAACCTGCTCCCGCCGGTTGCAACACACAGCTACAAAAGCCTGTGGGATACCGGTGGGAACAGGTAGGGACTAGCCCCGATGGCGGCCGCGGAAGTAGTTGATCAGGCCCTGGGTGGAGCCATCGTCAGCGGTGGTTTCAGTGCTGCCGACCAGGCGCTCGTAAACACCCTTGCCCAACTCTTTACCCAGCTCCACGCCCCACTGGTCGAAGGCGTTGATACCCCAGACCACGCTCTGCACGAACACCTTGTGCTCGTACATGGCTACCAGCGCACCCAGGCGGCGAGGGCTGATGCGTTCGACCACCAACGTGTTGCTTGGGCGGTTGCCCGGGATGACCTTGTGCGGCGCCAGTTTGGCGATGTCTGCTTCGTCCATGCCCTTGGCTCGCAGTTCTGCTTCGGCTTCTTCACGGGTTTTGCCGAGCATCAGGGCCTGGCTCTGGGACAGGCAGTTGGCATACAGCCATTGATGATGGTCGGCGACCGGGTTGAAGCTCACCACCGGGACAATGAAATCGGCGGGGATCAAGTGGGTGCCCTGGTGCAGCAACTGGTGATAAGCATGCTGGCCGTTGCAACCCACACCACCCCAGATCACCGGGCCGGTTTCAGTCTTCACCGGGGAGCCGTCCTGCAGCACGCTCTTGCCGTTGGACTCCATGTCCAGCTGCTGCAGGTGCTTGGTGATATTACGCAGGTAGTGGTCGTAGGGCAGGATCGCATGGCTGCTGGCGCCCCAGAAGTTGCCGTACCAAACGCCAAGCAAGGCCAGCAGCACCGGCATGTTCTTCTCGAACGGCGCGCTCTGGAAATGCTGGTCCATGGTGTAGGCGCCAGACAGCAGTTCCTTGAAGTTGGCAGTGCCGATGGCCAGTGCAATGGGCAGGCCGATGGCCGACCACAGGGAATAACGCCCACCCACCCAGTCCCACATCGGGAAGATGTTTTCTTCCCGGATACCGAAGGCCACGGCCGCAGCCTTGTTGCTGGATACGGCGATGAAGTGGCGGTAGAGCTCGGCTTCCGAGCCGCCCTGGGCCAGGTACCAAGTACGCGCCGCCATGGCGTTTTTCAAGGTTTCCAGCGTGTTGAACGACTTGGACGAGACGATGAACAGGGTGGTTTCGGCACGCAGGCTGGCCGACAGCTCGTGGAATTCGCTGCCGTCGATATTGGCCAGGTAATGGCAGCGTACCCCCCGCTGGGCGTAGGGCAGCAACGCTTCGGACACCAGCTCCGGGCCGAGGAAGGAGCCACCGATACCGATGTTGACCACATCGGTGATCGGTTTTTCGCTGTAGCCGCGCCACAGGCCGTCGTGGATGCGGCCGACCAGTTCGGTGATCTGGTTGAGCACTTTGTGCACTTCCGGCATGACGTTCACGCCGTTGACGCTCAGCTTGTCGCCGACCGGGCGGCGCAGTGCGGTGTGCAACACCGGGCGGCCTTCGGATGCGTTGATGATCTCGCCATTGAACATCGAGGTGATGGCGTCCTGCAGGCCCACTTCCTTGGCCAGGTTCACCAGCAGGTCGCGGGTTTGCTCGGTGATCAGGTTTTTCGAGTAGTCCAGGAACAGGCCACAGGAGCTCAGGGAAAACTGCTCGAAACGCTGGGGATCGGCGGCGAATGCCTCACGCATGCTGAAACCATGCATGGCATCGCGGTGTTGCTGAAGCGCCTGCCAGGCGGGCAGGGCCGTGACATCGTGTGGGTTACGGTAATACGCCATTGCGCGGGGTCCCTTGTGCATTGTGTTGCCTTGGACACGGCAGTCATTGCCGCGTTCAGACTGGCACCATTATAGGCAAAGGCCTCGCGCTGGGAATGGGTATCACCGGGGGATTTGGATGAAGCTTTTGCAGGGCCGGCAGCGCGTCAGGGCGGCTGTAGGAAAGGCCTTACCCAGGTGTAAGGCCGATCCGAAAAGATACCTACGCGGTTTTGTCTTCAACATGCAGGTAGAGGTTATCGATCAGCCGGGTTGTGCCCAGGTAAGCGGCGGCGATCAGCACCAGGTCGCGGTCATCGGGCAGCGCCGGGCGCAGGCTCACGGCATGACGCACTTCCAGGTAGTCCGGCCGCAGGCCGGCCGCGTTCAATTGCGCTTGCCCGTCGGCTGTCAGCGTCGCGAAATCGCGCTGCCCACGCGCGATGGCCGCGCCCAGGTGCTGCAGAATACGGTACAGGGCGGGGGCTTGCGCCCGCTGCTCCGGCGTGAGGTAGCCATTGCGTGAGGACAGTGCCAGGCCATCCTCGGCGCGTACGGTTGGCTGGCCGATGATCTGGATCGGCATGTTCAGGTCGCGGACCATGGCGCGTATCACCGCCAACTGCTGGTAGTCCTTTTCGCCGAAAACAGCGAGGTCCGGCTGCACCATGTTGAACAGCTTGCTGACCACGGTGGCCACACCTTCGAAGTGGCCTGGCCGGCTGGCGCCGCACAGGCCTTCGGACAGCTGCGGTACGCTGACCCGGGTCTGCACGCTGGCGCCGTCGGGGTACATTTCCTGAACGGCTGGGGCGAACAGCAGGTTGCAACCCGATTCCACCAGCAGTTGCTGGTCTGCAGCCAAGGTGCGCGGGTACGTGTCCAGGTCTTCATTGGCGCCGAATTGCAGCGGGTTGACGAAGATGCTCGCCACCACGAAGTCGGCGCACTGCGCGGCCTTTACCACCAGCGCGGCGTGGCCACTGTGCAGGTTGCCCATGGTGGGCACGAACCCGACACGCTTGCCTTCGCTGCGGGCCCTGGCCACGGCTGCGCGCAGTTCGCGAACGGTCTTGACTGTATTCATGCGCTGAACCCGTGTTCGCTGGCTGGGAAGCTGACCTTTTTGACTGCCTGTACATAGGCTGCAAGGGCGCTGTCGATATCTGGCTGGCCGTGCATGAAGTTTTTAACGAACCTGGCCACCCGGCCACTGAGCGACAACCCCAGCATATCGTGCAGCACCAGCACCTGCCCGTCAGTGGCGCTGCCCGCACCAATGCCGATAACCGGCACGCCGGCGGCCTGGGTGATCTGCGCAGCCAGTTCGCTGGGCACGCACTCGAGCAACAGCATGGCGGCGCCTGCCTGCTCCAGGGCTTTGGCATCGGCCCGCAGCTGGGCCGCCTGGGCTTCCTCACGGCCTTGCACCTTGTAGCCGCCCAGAACGTTGACGGTCTGCGGCGTCAGGCCCAGGTGGGCGCACACCGGCACGCCCCGTTGGGCCAGCTGGGTGATGGTTTCGGCCAACCATGCGGCGCCCTCGATCTTGACCATATGTGCACCGGCCTGCATCAGGGCCGCGCTGTTGGTAAAGGCCGCTTCCGGGGTGGCATGTGCCATGAACGGGAGGTCGGCGAGGATCAGCGCGCCGTGGTTGCCCCGTTTCACGCAGGCTGTGTGGTAGGCCATGTCTGCGGTGCTGACCGGCAGGGTGCTGTCGTGGCCTTGCAGGACCATGCCAAGGGAGTCGCCCACCAGCAGTACTTCGACACCGGCCTGGCTGGCGGCCTTGGCGAACGTCGCGTCGTAGCAGGTCAGCATGGTGATTTTTTCACCCTTGGCTTTCAGGCCATTGAGGGTGGAAAGGGTTACTTCAGGCATGTAGAAAATTCCTCGTTCAGGCGCTGTAGGAAACGACTGCGTTCAACCTGTGTAGTCATTTTCCGGAGCGGCACATCATCGCGTGTGATGTTCGGGCACAGGTCCGTCCGGGCCTAGATACGGGTTTATACGGGTGCGCGGCATCAGGGTGCCACACGGGACGCCTATAGTCGTGAGCGAGGTGGGGGAAGTCAATCACCCTGTTACCGCATTGTTACGATCAGGGTGTTACTGGCGTTACCGGGCCGCGTATGGGCGGCGAAGGGCACTGGTTACAGGCGTTCCAGCCCCGCGTACGGGCACGCCTCAAGCAGTTGTGCGAGGCGGCGGCCATCGGCCAGCTGAAAATCCGCGGGTACCAGCTCAGCCAAGGGGTACAGCACGAAAGGCCGTGCATGCATATGGTAGTGGGGTACTTGCAGGCGCGGCAGGTCGAGCACCTGGTCGCCGAACAGCAGGATATCCAGGTCCAGCGTACGCGGGCCCCAGCGTTCCTTGCGTACGCGGCCCTGGTCGTTCTCGATGGCCTGCAACGCATCGAGCAGGGCCAGGGGCGCCAGGGCAGTGTCCAGCGCGGCAACGGCGTTGGTGTAACGCGGCTGGCCGGGCAACAAGGAGTCGCTGGTGTACAACGCCGAGGCCGAGACCAGGCGGCTTGTCGCGATCTCGCCAAGTGCCTGCAACGCACTTCGCAACTGGTGTGCAGGTGCGTCCAGGTTACTGCCCAGACCGATGTAGGCGCGAACTGTCACTCGAATGCCTCTTCGCCACCACGCTTGCGTTTGCTGCCGCTACGTTTGCGCTTGCGCATACTGCCGCCTTCGTCCCGGCTGCCAAGGTCGCGGATCATGTCGCGGCGCTCGCTGTCGTTGGCGTCCTGGTAGTCAGTCCACCACTGGCCGAGCTCGTCGGTTTCTTCACCGGCACTTTCCCGCAGCAGCAGGAAGTCGTAACCGGCGCGGAAGCGTGGGTTGTCCAGCAGCATGTCGGCACGCTTGCCACTGCGTCGCGGCAGGCGCTCCTGCATGTCCCAGATTTCGCGAATAGGCAGGGTGAAGCGCTTGGGGATGGCAATGCGCGCGCACTGCTCGGCGATCAGGTCGTGGGCCGCGCCGTTCATGGCCGGAATAGGCGGCACACCCTGGCTTTGCAGGTGCAGTACACGGGCTGGCAGGGCAGGCCACAACAGTGCGGCGAACAGGAACGCCGGGGTGACCGGTTTGCCTTGTTTGACGCGCAGGTCGGTATTGTTGAGTGCCTGGCTGATCAGCGTGTGGGTGTAGGTGGGGCGTTCGTCCAAGGCATGCGCGCTGGCGGGGAACAGCGGCTCGAAAAGCTGCAGGTCTACCAGCATTTCAAAGGCGAGCGCGCCGTGGCCGGACAGGAACAGCTTCAGGCTTTCTTCGAACAGGCGCGCTGGCGGGATTTCCCGCAGCAGCGGTGCCAGTTCGCGGATAGGCTGCACCGTGTGTTTTTCGATGCCGAAGTCGAGCTTGGCTGCGAAGCGCACAGCACGCAGCATGCGTACAGGGTCTTCCTGGTAGCGATGGGTGGGGTCGCCGATCAGGCGCAACAGGCGATTGCGCACATCGTGCACGCCGTTGGCGTAGTCCAGGATACGCTCGCTGACCGGGTCGTAGTACAAGGCATTGATGGTGAAGTCGCGGCGCTGCGCGTCTTCCTCCAGGGTGCCGTATACGTTGTCGCGCAGAATGCGGCCGTTGGCGTTATGCGACGAACGGTGGCTGTCACCCTGGTCATCCTCGGAGTGCGGCGCACGGAACGTGGCGACCTCGATGATTTCACGGCCAAAGTGCACGTGAACCAGCTTGAAACGCCGGCCGATGATGCGCGCATTGCGGAACTCGGCCCGTACCTGCTCGGGCGTGGCGCTGGTGGCGACGTCGAAGTCTTTGGGTGTGATGCCCAGCATCAGGTCGCGGACACAACCACCCACCAGATAAGCCTGGTAGCCGGCGCTTTGCAGGCGCTCCACGATATTGACCGCGTGGCGACTGAACTGGTGGCGCTGCAGCGAATGCTGGCTCTTGTTGATCACCTCAGGCGTGGTGCGCCTGTGATGCTGGCCCGTCACGGGCGGGCGGAACGACTGGAACAGCTTCTTCAGCATGGGATGCACTGTTTGAAGGAATGTTCGGCCAAGGATAAGAGAATGGCCGCATGATGGGCGGGGATTCTAGCATTTACTGACGGGATGGTGTAGGCGGTCGCAGAATGCCTGCCAGAAGGGTAGAAACGACAAGGGGAGCCTAAGCTCCCCAAGAAGTCGTTGCGTGCTCTTATTGTTTTTGTACGGGCTTCTTGTTTTTGTTGAGTGCCCTGCCATCAAGCTCGAAGCTTGTGGACTACCCCTAAACCAGGGGTAAAGAGCAAACGGATTGCTTTGGTCGCTGATGCCATGTTGATCTGTCGATCCAATCAGTTCAGGCGCTGCTTTTTAGTGCAGTTTTTGTTGTTCTCTGCCTGATCGTGGGGCAAGCCCCAAACATCCATCCTCTCCAAAAGAATCAGTTAGCTGCGCCTCCGCCGTCTTGTTCTTATTGTGCGTGAGCCGTTTCGTCTTGTTCTTATTGTGGGTTGCAGTGCTTGTTATTGTTTTTGTACTAAGCATATAGCAGGAGCCGTGCCAACTTTGGCAGCGCCAGTAAACACGGGGGGTTGGGGTTTTTCGCGGGGAGCGGGGGCGGGTGAAATGTAGAAATTTCGTTACCGAACGCCTCGTTACTGTTACGTCGGCAGGGGGTGGGTAACAGATTTTTACGGTGGGTAGTGTGGGGACAGGGCCCGCAGGGGGCGAACGTCGCGAGTGCCTATCGGGGAGCATACCCGGCAAGCACCCGCGATGATGGGGTCACTCGCTGGTTGCGTTGCTCTTGCGCCGCGGAATGCCCAGGCGCTGGCGGCGTTCCCACAGGCACTTGCGGCTGACCCCAAGCTTGCGTGCCAGCTCGGTTTCGGTCATGTGGTCCTGGTGCTCCAGCACGAAATGCTGGAAGTAGTCTTCCAGTGACAAGTCCTCGGTAGGCTCATGGCTGGCATTGCCGGCGCTGGCAACGGCCAGTGCGTTGTCCAGCAGTTCATCTTCTTCAAGGTCGCTCAACTCGATGTCGATGCCCAGCAGCTCTGCGGAGATCTCCGGGCTCTCGCTGAGGATCACCGCCCGCTCGACCGCGTTTTCCAGCTCCCGCACGTTGCCCGGCCAGCTGTAATGACGGATGGCTTGCTCGGCCTCTGGCGAGAACTGCAGGTCGTCACGGCCAATACGGGCACTTTGCCGTGCCAGGAAGGCACTGGCGATTTCGTTCACATCGCTGCCGCGCTCGCGCAGGGCTGGCAGCTTCAGGGCGATAACGTGCAGGCGGTAATAGAGGTCTTCACGGAACTGGCCGGCCTTGGCCAGGTTCTTCAGGTCACGGTGCGTGGCGGCGATAAGGCGAACGTCCACCTTCTGCGATTGCACAGAACCCACCCGGCGAATTTCACCTTCTTGCAGCACCCGCAGCAGGCGGGCTTGGGCTTCCAGGGGCAGTTCGCCGATTTCATCAAGGAACAGTGTGCCGCCGTCCGCCGCTTCTACCAGGCCAGCCCTGCCGGCGCTGGCGCCAGTGAACGCGCCTTTTTCGTGGCCGAACAGCTCGGACTCGATCAACGTCTCGGGGATGGCGGCGCAGTTCACCGAAATCATCGGTGCCTTGGCGCGGCGCGACAGGTTGTGCAGGGCGCGGGCAACGAGCTCTTTGCCGGTACCTGATTCACCTTGGATCAGTACATTGGAATCGGTGGGTGCCACCTTGCGGATCTTGCTGAACATGTCCTGCATCGGCGGGCACGAGCCGATGATGCCGATCTCGCCATTGGCCGAGGCCGCTGCACTCTTGTCTGCGGCCGCCGCCTTGCCGGCCGCGGGCCGTGGCTCAGCCACCGGTGCAGGTGCCGGGGCGTTCTGCCGGTCGCGCAGGATGCGTGCTACGGCCTGGAGCATTTCGTCGTGATCGAACGGCTTGGCGATATAGTCGACCGCACCCATCTTCATCGAATCCACGGCCGAGCGCAGGCTGGCGTAGCTGGTCATGATCAGTACCGGGGTACCCTGCCCAAGCTTGATCAGCTCGGTGCCAGGGGCGCCGGGCAGGCGCAGGTCGCTGACGATCAGGTCGAAGGTGGCAATGCTGAAGCGTTCCTGGGCTTCCTGCACCGAGCCGGCTTCGCTGACCTGGTACTGGTTCCGCTCAAGCAGGCGACGCAGGGCCGAGCGGATAATGGTTTCGTCTTCGACGATCAGAATATGCGGCATTGATTCAATTCTCTCGACGGTCTCGAATGTCAGGGGACGTCGCTACGACATGCCGGGGCAGGGTCACGCGGATCCGTGTGCCACGTTGCCGTTCGGTGTCGGCCGGGCTGTCGATGGTAATTTGTCCATAATGCTCTTCCACGATGGAATAGACCAGCGCGAGCCCCAGTCCGGTTCCCTCGCCCGGGTCCTTGGTGGTGAAGAACGGTTCGAAGAGGCGGTCCATGATGTTCTTCGGGATACCGCTGCCTTCGTCTTCGACGATCAGGTCAACGGTGTGCTCGCACGCGGTACTGCGCACCCGCACGGCGCTGCCGGGCGGCGAAGCATCACGGGCGTTGGACAGCAGGTTGATCAGTACCTGCGCCAGGCGCTGTGGGTCGCCTTCGGCCCAGTGGTCCGGGTCGCACAGGTTGAAGAACTGCACCTCGAAATTGCGCCGGTTCAGGGCCAGCAGGCCAATCGCGTCCTGCGCCACCTCCGCCAGGCACACGGGCTCCTCGCTGTTCTGGTGGCTGCCGCCCGCATGGGCAAAGCTCATCAGCGACTGCACGATGCGCGAGACACGCTTGGTCTGTTCAAGGATCTGGCTGGACAACTCGATGATTTCGCTGTCGCCTTCGCGCTCTTCGCGCAGGTTCTGGGCGAGGCAGGCAATGCCAGTGATCGGGTTGCCGATTTCGTGCGCCACACCCGCCGCCAGGCGGCCGATGCTGGCCAGGCGCTCGGAGTGCACCAGCTTGTCCTCCAGCGCCTGGGTTTCGGTGAGGTCTTCCACCAGCAGCACCAGGCCGCTGTTACCCGGGGCCAGCGGCTCGTCGATGGCAGCTTTGTGCAGGTTCAGCCAGCGCGGTTGGCCATCGAGGGCCAGGCGCTGCTTGTGCAGGTGTTCGTCGGGGACGTTGATAAAGCCCAGCAGCAACCCGCGCCAGGGTTCGTCGATGGTGATCAGCCGCGAGCCCACCACGTGCTTGGCGGCGATGCCGGTCAGTTCCTCCATGGCCTTGTTCCACATCAGGATCTCCTGGTCCTTGGCCAGCGAGCAGACGCCCATGGGCAGCTCTTGCAAGGTCTGGCGGTGGTAGCGGCGCAGGGCGTCGAGTTCGGCGGCAAGGCCGGTGAGGCGTGAGTGGTAGTCCTCGAGCCGGCTTTCGATGAAGTGGATGTCCTCGGTCACGTAGTTATCGTTACCGGACTTGTAGGGCAGGAACGTCTCGACCATGTCCTGGGCCACGCTCGGCCCCATCAGGCCTGACAGGTTGGCCTCGATGCGATCGCGCAAACGGCGCAGGGCATACGGACGGCGCTCGTCGAACGGCAAGTACAGGTCGCGCAACGCCTGCTCCACCTCTTTTTGCGCGGCCTTGGCACCCAGGGGTTTGGCCAGCTGGGTGGCGAATTCCTGCGGGGAGGCGGCGTGCAGCTCGCGGCGCTGAGGGCGGCGTACGTTGTCCACGGCGCAGGCTTCGGCCGCGCCCATCTCTTCGTTACTGGCGTTGGTGAACAGCGAGATCAAGGTGAACAGCAGCACGTTGGCGGCCAGCGAAGCGATGGCGGCCATGTGCCAACTGGTGTCATCCAGTACGTAGATCATGTCCAGCAGCGGGATGTAGAAGCCTTGCAGGTTACCCAGCAGCGGTAACAGCATGGTGCCCATCCACACCAGGGTGCCGGCCAGCAGCCCGGCAATGAACCCGCGACGGTTGGCCGTAGGCCAGTACAGCACCGAGAGCACGCCTGGCAGGAACTGCAAGGTGGCGACGAAGGCGACGATGCCGAGGTTGGCCAGGCTCTGGTGGTTGCTCTGGGTGAGGTAGAACATGAAGCCGGCGGTGATGATGGCAACGATCAGCGCCCGGCGAGTCCACTTCAACCAGCGGTAGATGTTGCCCTCGGCCGGCGGCTGGTACAGCGGCAATACGAGGTGGTTGAGGGCCATACCCGACAGCGCCAGGGTCGTGACGATGATCAGGCCACTGGCCGCCGACAATCCGCCCACATAGGCCAGCAACGCCAGGGCCTGGTTATTGGCAGCAATGCCCAGCCCCAGGGTGAAGTATTCCGGGTTGGTACTGGCCCCCAGGCGCAGACCAGCCCACAGCACCAGTGGCACCGCCAGGCTCATCAGCAGCAGGAACAGGGGCAGGCCCCAGCTGGCGCTGACCAGCGAGCGCGGGTTGAGGTTTTCAGTAAACGCCATGTGGTACATGTGCGGCATGACGATGGCCGAGGCGAAGAACACCAGCAGCAGGGTGCGCCATGGGCCTTCCTGCAGCGGTGTATGCAGGGCGGCCAGGGCCGTCTGGTTCTGCAGCAGCCACACTTCCAGCCCGTGCGGGCCACCGAACACGCCATACAGGGCGTACAGGCCGATACCGCCCAGGGCCAGCAGCTTGATCACCGACTCGAAGGCGATGGCGAACACCAGGCCTTCGTGCTTTTCGCGGGTGGCAATGTGCCGTGAGCCGAAAAAAATGGTGAACAAGGTGATCAGTGCACAGAATGCCAGGGCTACCCTGGCCTTGACCGGTTCACCCGTGAGGATACTGATGGAGTCCGCCACCGCCTGGATCTGCAGGGCCAGCAATGGCAGTACGCCGATCAGCATGATGACGGTGGTGAGGGCGCCCGCCCAGGTACTGCGGAAACGAAACGCCAGCAGGTCGGCCAGCGAAGACAGCTGGTAGGTGCGGGTGATCTTCAGAATCGGGTACAGCAGCACCGGCGCCAGCAGGAATGCCCCCGAAACCCCCAGGTAACAGGCCAGAAAACCATAACCGTATTGGTAGGCGAGCCCCACCGAACCGTAGAACGCCCAGGCGCTGGCGTAGACGCCCAGCGACAGGGTGTAGGTCAGTGGATGGCGGATGATCGAGCGCGGGATCAGCCCCCGCTCGCTGACCCAGGCCACGCCGAACAGCACCATGAGGTAGCCGGCGCTGATCAGGATCATCTGGGTGAGGCTAAAGCTCATCGGCATCTCGTTGGCTCTGCAGGATGAAGGTGACGACGATCAGGATCAGCCAGAGCAGGTAGGGGCGGTACCAGGCTCCGGTCGGTTCGATCCACCAGTCCATGATGGCCGGGGAGAACAGGTAGATCCCCACGACCAGAAGCAGGACCAAACGATAGATGTACATGCTGGCCTCGAGGGTTGGGCGCTGAGGGCGTGAACCTATTATTGGCGCAAATGGCTGGGCGGATGCTAGCGGGAATCGATGGAGTTAGCCAAGGGTTTGAATTTGCTGGGCTTTTGATTTCTGTGTGGCTTGCGTGTGGCGGGCCGTTCGCGGGCGAACGCGCCCCCGCGGAAGCACATGGCCGGCTAGTGTAAATCCGCTTCGGGCACCGTGGTCCGCTGCGCGATTGCCCGCGGCCGCCATTGCTCGCGGGCCACTGCCAACACCTGCGCCGGTGTGGCCAACAGCAGTTCAGGGGGCGCCTCTTGCCCCAGTGCCCGCAGCGCCCGCAGCAACAGCGGGGTGGCCTGCTCGGCCTGCAATGGCGGCGAGCGGTACGACTTGCCCAGCTTGTGCCCATCCGGCTGCACGATCAGCGGAATGTGCAGGTAGCGCGGTTGCGAAAAGCCCAGCAACTCTTGCAAGTAAAGCTGGCGCGGGGTGTTGTCGAGCAGGTCGGCACCGCGCACGATGTCGGTCACCCCCTGCCAGGCATCGTCCAGTACCACGGCCAGTTGATAGGCGTACAAGCCATCACGGCGCTGGATCACGAAGTCCCCCACCTCACGGCCCAGATGCTGCTGGAACGGCCCTTGTACCCGGTCGGTGAAGCGGTAGATCAGCTCGGGTACGCGCAGCCGGATGGCCGCGCCCTCGCGGCTGTGCCCGGCGTTACGGCAAAAGCCCGGGTAAATGCCGTTGTAGCCTTCCAGCTGCTTGCGCGAGCAGGTGCATGCATACGCCAGGCCCATGTTGAACAGGCGGTCAACCACATTGGCATAAGCCTCATGCCGCTCGCTCTGGAATACCACTTCGCCGTCCCACTCCAGGCCGTAACGCTCCAGGGTCTGCAGGATGGCATCGCGGGCGCCGGGCATTTCCCTTGGGGGGTCGGTGTCTTCCATGCGCAGCAGCCAGCGGCCGTTGACTGCACGTGCGTCGAGCCAGGAGGCGAGGGCAGCCACCAGCGAGCCGAAATGGAGAAAACCGCTGGGCGTTGGGGCGAAGCGCCCAATGTATCGGGAGTCGGTCATGGTCTGGCTGGGCATATAAATGAAACAGGGCGCATGATGCGCCCTGTTCGGATGAAAAGACGGTCAGCCTTTGCCGACAGTCTTTTCCTTCTTCTCGGCAATTTCTTTGCAGTCGAAGCACAGATCGGCGGTCGGGCGGGCCTCGAGACGGCGCAGGCCGATTTCGATGCCGCAGGATTCACACCAGCCGTACTCTTCGTCCTGAATCTTTTGCAGGGTCTTGTCGATTTTCTTGATCAGCTTGCGCTCGCGGTCGCGGTTGCGCAGTTCCAGGGCAAATTCCTCTTCCTGGGATGCACGGTCTGCAGGGTCCGCGAAGTTGGCTGCCTCTTCCTTCATATGGTCGACGGTCTTGTCGACGCCGATCATCAGCTCCTGCTTCCAGCCAGTGAGAATCTTGGTGAAGTGCATGCGCATGGGCTCGCCCATGTACTCTTCGCCTTTGGTCTCTTTATAGGGCTCGACACCGTACATGGTTTGACCGGTTTTTTGCTTTTCTACGGTGGACATGAATAGACCGCCTCTCACTCATCTGATCCAATGCGCAGGATGCTCCGTCTCCGGCGACCGCCGGCCCTGCGACTGCGAGCCGCCGAACTTACCAGATAGATCGGGGGTGCGCTACCCCGCCCGATCCTGCTTACTGACAGCTGCGCGAGCAGGACGTTCGATCGTTCACAGGGGTAGAATCTGCAGTTTAGTCTGCAATTGAGAGAAGGACATGGCTCACCCCTACAGTGCGCGCAGCCGCGCCATCGAACCCTTCCATGTCATGGCGCTGCTGGCTCGGGCCAACGAGCTGCAGGCAGAGGGCCATGATGTGATCCACCTGGAGATCGGCGAGCCGGACTTCACCACGGCCGCCCCCATCGTCGCGGCCGGCCAGGCGGCCCTGGCAGCGGGGCATACCCGCTACACGGCGGCCCGTGGCCTGCCCGCACTGCGACAGGCCATCGCCGGCTTCTATGGCCAGCGTTACGGCCTGAGCATCGACCCCGAGCGCATCCTGATCACCCCAGGCGGTTCGGGTGCTTTGTTGCTGGCCAGCAGCTTGCTGGTAGACCCCGGCAAACACTGGTTACTGGCAGACCCGGGCTACCCCTGCAATCGCCACTTTCTGCGCCTGGTCGAGGGCGCGGCGCAGCTGGTGCCCGTGGGGCCAGAGGTGAACTACCAGTTGACGGCGGGGCTGGTGCACCAGCATTGGGACGAGAACACGGTGGGCGCCCTGGTGGCGTCGCCTGCCAACCCAACCGGTACGGTACTGAGCCGTGCCGAACTGGCCAGCCTGGCCAGTGCCACACGCGAGCGCCATGGGCACCTGGTGGTGGACGAGATTTACCATGGCCTGACCTACGGTATGGATGCCGCAAGCGTGCTGGAGGTGGATGACTCGGCGTTCGTGCTGAACAGTTTTTCCAAATATTTCGGTATGACCGGCTGGCGCCTTGGCTGGCTGGTTGCGCCGCCGGCGGCCGTTGCCGACCTCGAGAAACTGGCGCAGAACCTCTACATCAGTGCGCCCAGCATGGCTCAGCATGCGGCACTGGCATGTTTCGAACCCGAAGCCCTGGCCATTTTCGAAACGCGCCGCGCCGAGTTTGCCCGGCGGCGGGATTACCTGCTGCCGGCATTGCGTGAACTGGGCTTCGGCATTGCCGTTGAACCTCAGGGCGCGTTCTATCTGTACGCCGACATCAGCGCGTTCGGTGGGGATGCATTCGCCTTCTGTCGGCATTTTCTGGAAACCGAGCACGTCGCTTTCACGCCGGGGCTGGACTTTGGTCGCCACCTGGCCGGCCATCACGTGCGCTTTGCCTACACCCAGAACCTGGCGCGTCTGGAACAAGCCGTGCACCGCATCGCCCGTGGCTTGCAGAGCTGGCAAGGCTGATGCGGTTTTCTCCAGCACTCGAAGAAGGCCGCCTGCTGCGCCGCTACAAGCGGTTTCTGGCGGATATCGAAACAGCCAGTGGCGAGCTGATGACCCTCCACTGCCCGAACACGGGCTCCATGCTCAATTGCATGGTTGAAGGTGGGCGGGTGTGGTTCAGCCGCTCCAACGACCCCAAGCGCAAGTTGCCAGGCACCTGGGAAATCAGCGAAACACCCCAGGGCCGCCTGGCATGCGTGAACACTGGGCGCGCCAACGGGCTGGTGGAAGAGGCCCTGCGTGCAGGCACCATCGTGGAACTGGCCGGGTTCACCGCCTTGCGCCGGGAAGTGGCCTATGGCGACGAGGGCAGCCGCATCGACTTTCGCTTGGAGTTTGAAGGCGCACCGGCCTATGTCGAAGTGAAAAGCGTCACCCTGGGCTATCCCGACAGTACAACGGCGGCGTTCCCGGACGCGGTGACCCAGCGGGGTGCCAAGCATCTGCGCGAGCTGGCCACCCTTGCCCGGCAAGGCATTCGGGCGGTGCAGCTTTATTGCGTCAACCTGACCGGCATTGATGCGGTGCGCCCGGCTCGGGAAATCGATGCAGCCTACGCCGAAGCGCTGCAGGCGGCGGTAGCCGGCGGGGTGGAGGTGCTGGCCTATGGCACGCGCCTGGACGCCGAAGGCATTGTCATCGACCGCCCCCTGCCGGTGCTGCTCACACCTTGAGCCAGATGCCCTGGCTGTTTTCCACGCAGCCCAGGGCCTGCAATTGCTCGCCCTCGCAGGGCCCGGCCACGCATTCGCCGGTTTCGATCAGAAACAGTGCGCCATGGTGCGTGCAATAGATAAGGCTGGCACTGTCATCGAGGAAGGTCTCCTTGAGGCTGTTGAGCGGTATGCCCCGGTGCGGGCAGTTGTTGCGGTACAGGTAGACCTGGCCTTGTCGTCGCACACCCAGCAACAGCAGGTCGTCTACGCTGAAAGCGCGGCTTTGGCCTTCGGCCAGTCCTTGGGAGGGGCAAAGGTAATGCATGGCGAAAAGCTCGTGATACAGAAGGTGGCTTGACGCTTCAATGCGAACCATTATCAAATGGCCAGTTGTCGCTGCGTCCGGCCGCCTATGGTGCGCAGTAATGCCCCGCGCTACAAGGCGTGTGGCCAGCCTTTGAAAGGAAACCGATGATGCGCTTTCTATTTGCTCCGCTCGCCCTGTGCGCTGGCCTTGTGTTTTCTGGCCATGGGCTGGCGGCTGAATTGCCCCAACGCTGGGTGAGCGCTGGTGGGGCCTTGAGCGAGTGGATCAGCGCACTGGGCGCAGAGGCACACCTGGTGGGTGTGGATACCACCAGCCAGCACCCGGCGTCGTTGAAGGCGCTACGGAGTGTAGGGTATCAGCGGCAGTTGTCTGCTGAAGGCATCCTGAGCCTGCGCCCGGATGTACTGGTAGGCACCGAAGAAATGGGCCCGCCGCCGGTGCTGACGCAAATCCGCAAGGCGGGTGTGCAGGTTGAGCTGTTTTCAAGCAAGGCTGAGGTACAGGCGGTGGACCAGAACCTCGCGCGGCTCGGCCAGTTACTGGGTGCGCAGGCACAGGCGCAGGCCTTGGCGGCAAACTACCGTCAGCAGCTCGAGGCACTTCACGCGCGGGTGCGTGACGCCCAGGCCGGGCGGCCGGCACCGGGTGTGTTGCTGTTGGTCGGGCATGCCGGGGCCAAGCCGCTTGTTGCAGGGCAAGGCACTGCGGGGGACTGGGTACTGACTCAGGCGGGCGGGCGCAACCTGGCAGAACACCAGGGTTACAAGAACTTTTCCAACGAAACGTTGGCAGCCCTGGACCCGGATGTGATCGTGTTCTCCGACCGCGCGCTTGCCGATGAGCAGGCTCTGCAAGCCCTGCTGAAAGAAAACCCGGCACTGGCCGCTTCACGCGCTGTGCGTGAGAAACGCCTGGTGTCATTGGACCCGACCTTGCTCGTGGGAGGGTTGGGGCCGCGGCTGCCAAGCACGCTGCAGGCATTGGCTACCGCGTTCTACCCGGCAACTCCAACCCCCTCCAACCCATGAGGCCGCGTGTTCGGCCCCGCACCCTGTTCGTCTGCCTGGGCGTGCTGTGCCTGCTCTCGGTGTGGCTGTCCCTGGCGCTGGGGCCTGTCAGCCTGCCCCTGCTGGACACCCTGCGCGCGGGCCTGCGCCTGCTGGGTTTGCCCATCGCCGAGGACGGTCTGCAGCAAGCACAGATGATCCTTGGGCAAATCCGTGTGCCGCGTACCCTGCTCGGCCTGGCAGTGGGTGCAGTGCTGGCATTGTCGGGGGTCGCCATGCAGGGGCTTTTCCGCAACCCGTTGGCGGACCCGGGGCTGGTGGGTGTGGCGGCGGGGGCTGCGGTAGGTGCGGCGGTGGCCATCGTTGGTGGCAGTTGGTTGGGGGGCATGCCAGAGGCGCTGGCCCCATACCTGCTGTCGCTCTGTGCGTTTCTGGGAGGGCTGGCCGTCACTGCACTGGTATATCGCCTGGGGCGACGCGACGGTCAGACCAGCGTGGCCACGATGTTGCTGGCCGGCGTCGCGATGACGGCGCTCGGGGGGGCTGCCGTGGGGCTGTTCAGCTACCTGGCAGACGACGCCACCCTGCGCACCCTGACGTTCTGGAACCTCGGTAGCCTCAATGGCGCCAGCTACGAGCGGGTATGGCCGTTGCTGCTGGTGGCTGTCGCCGTGGCGGTGTGGTTGCCGCGCCGGGCCGGGGCGCTCAACGCATTGCTGCTGGGTGAGTCGGAGGCTCGCCATTTGGGTATCGATGTGGAGCGGCTGAAGCGCGAGCTGGTGTTCTGTACGGCGCTGGGCGTCGGGGCAGCCGTGGCTGCGGCGGGGCTGATCGGGTTCGTTGGGTTGGTTGTGCCGCACCTGGTGCGGCTGCTGGCAGGGCCGGATCACCGCGTGGTGTTGCCCGCTTCACTGCTGGCAGGCGGTGTGCTGATGTTGCTGGCCGACCTTGTTGCGCGACTGTTGCTCGCCCCAGCGGAACTGCCCATCGGCATCGTCACCGCCTTTATTGGTGCGCCGTTTTTTCTGGTTCTGCTGATTAGGGGGCGCACCTGATGCTGCAAGTCGAGGGCCTGTACCTGCGCCGGGGCGACCAGCCGGTGTTGCACGGCATTGACCTGCAGTTGCTGCCTGGGCAAGTGGTCGGTGTACTCGGCCCCAACGGTGCGGGCAAGAGCAGCCTGCTGAGCGTGCTGTGCGGCGAGCTTCAGCCTGACCGTGGCCACGTGACCTTGCAGGGAAGGGCGCTGCGCGACTGGCCTGGGCAGGCTCGCGCACAACGGCTGGCCGTGTTGCCCCAGGTCGCCAGCCTGGGCTTTGCCTTCAGGGTGGACGAAGTGGTGGCCATGGGGCGCCTGCCCCATGCTACCGGGCAACGCCAAGACGCGCAGATCGTCGAGGCAGCGCTGCAGGCTGCAGATGCCTTGCACCTGCTCGATCGCAGCTACCTGGCGCTGTCGGGCGGCGAGCGCCAGCGGGTGCACCTTGCTCGCGTGCTGGCGCAATTATGGCCGGGGCAGGAGGGCGCCACCCTGTTGCTCGATGAACCCACATCGATGCTCGATCCCTTGCACCAGCACACCACGCTGGATGCGGTGCGCCGCTTCGCCGACCAAGGGGCGGCGGTGCTGGTGATTCTGCACGACCTCAACCTGGCGGCGCGCTACTGCGACCGCATCCTGTTGTTGGAGCAGGGGCGCTGCCATGCATTCTCCACGCCGCAGGCCGTACTGACACCGGCCGCATTGAAGGCGGTATATGGGATCGACGTGCTGGTGCAGGCGCATCCTGAGCGGGGGCATCCCCTGATCATTGCCCGGTAGGTGATTGATCCGTTGCCGGGTAGGCAGCTTTGAAAAATCCTGGGCAAAAAAAGACCCGGCAAAGTGCCGGGTCAATAACCGTGATTAGCCTGATGAGGAGATAATCTGAGAGTCCGAACCAGGGGCTCTGAGGTTATCCAACCAGTCTCGCGACCAGTTGTGATAATCATAACGATTCTCATTACAGCGTCAATCCCCTTTCTGCGATTATTTTGCTTTTTTTTGTGCGGGGGCCTTGGCATCCAGTTGGCGGTTGAGGGCTTCCTTGCGTTCAGGGGGCAGGTCGTTCCAGTGCATGTCCAGCAAAGCCCCCTCGATGGCGTACAGCAGCACCTTGGATGCACGAAAACCTCGTGTCTTTACCGCTTGATATGCGCCAACTGCACCGAGCCTGCGCAGGTCGGATACGCTGTGGATGCCGACTGCATGCAGCCATTGGGCAGAGGTTTTGCCAAGGTTTTTCAGGTGCTGCAACTCATCGTTCATCAAGCCTCCTTGCGATGGCTGAACGGGTCCTGTGGATAAATCGCGAGCAGGTCAATGAGCAGTGTAGCGGGGGATGAAAAATGCGCGGCCTTTTGCCAAGGCTGCGTGGGATGCCTCGCCGGCATCGGTACCGGCGAGGGGCATTGGGCGGTTAGAGCCCTGGCAGGCGCTGGCGGATCTGCTCGATCACCTGGTCCATGCTGCTGCCAACCTGTGTATCGACGGGCATGCTGTGCCCGGCTTCCTGGGCGTCCAGCGGCTCGCGGCTGGCCTGCTGGGCCTTGATCACCTCCAGGGTGGCGTCCGACGGGTCGCTGGCATCGGCCTGGCGCTGTTGCAACCAACTGGCGATCACCGCCTCCGGCGCCTGGCAATCCAGGATCAGCAACGGCACGCCGGTCTGGCTGGCCACCTCCGCCGCAGCCTGGCGTTGTTCGCGCTTGAGGTAGGTGGCGTCCAGTACCACCGGGAAGCCTGCGCGCAGAATGGTGGCGGCCAGCTGGTGAAGGCGCTGATAGGTGGCTGCACTGGCCTCTTGATCATAGATGCCGGCGCTCAGTTGGCCGGTAGACGCCTGCTGCTGTTCACCGAACAGGCGCTTGCGTTCTACGTCCGAACGAACACGCACGGCACCGAGGGCTTCGACCATGCGCATGGCGACGTGGCTTTTGCCCACCGCCGATACACCGTGGGTGATGGCCAGCATGCGCGAAGGGATGGCGCTGTAGCTTTCGGCCAGGTTGGCGTAATTGCGGTAGGTGCGCAGGGTGGTTGCGCGCTGCACGCCGGTGGCATCGGCAGGCATGCTGAACAAGGCGACCTTGGCCCTTACCAGCGCACGGTAGGCTTTATAGAAATTGAGCAGTTCCAGGCCTTCGTAATCGCCAGTCAGCTCCAGGTACTGGCTGATGAAGCGCCGTGCCAGGCTCTTGAGCCCACGGTCCTCAAGGTCCATGGCCAGGAAACCGGTGTCGGCATAGACGTCGGTCAGGCGGAAAGGCTCGTTGAACTCGATGCAGTCGAAAATCACCACCTTGCCGTCGATCAAGGTGGCATTGCCCAGGTGGATATCGCCGTGGCACTCACGGATGAAGCCATTGGCCTTGCGCTTCTCCAGCAGGCCGTGCAAGCGATCGAAGCTGCTGCGCGCCCAGGCTTGCAGGGCGTCTAGCTGCTGCAGGTCGGCCGCTTCACTCAGGAACGGGCGAATCTGCTCGAAGTTCTGTTCCACGGGCGCCATGACGCTGTCTGGGGTGCCCAGTGGGTGATCAACCGGTACCCGTGGGGCTTGCAGGTGGAATTCAGCGATTTGACGGGCCATCTGGTCGATGTGCTCGGCGGTCAGTTCGCCATTGGCTTGCAGGGTGGACAACATCTGGCCTTGGGGGAACTGGCGCATTTTCAGCGCATATTCGATAGCCTGGCCTTCCCCGCCCAGGTGGGGCGCCTCGGCAGAGCCGGTGATGGGCAGCACGTCCAGGTACAGGCCTTCGGTCAGGCGCTGGTTCAGGCGCAATTCTTCGTTACAAAAATGCTGGCGCTGGTCCAGGCCGGTGAAATCGAGAAAGCCGAAGTTCATCGGCTTCTTGATCTTGTAGGCGAACTCGCCGGTGAGCAGCACCCAGGAGATATGCGTCTCGATGAGTTGGAACCCCTCCACGGGGTGGGGGTACAGGGCGGGGTTCTGCAGCGCATTGATCAGGGCTTGGCTCACGGGCAATCCTTCCGGGGGCAGGGAATTCGAATGCGCCATTATGGTCAATGGTGCCGTCCCTGCCTACCGCCGGGCCGTCTGCCCAGCCTCCGTAAAGTGCGTATAATCCGCCGCCATGACTCGAACCCGAAATCCCCGTACCCCTCAAAAACGCCCGACCGGCCGCTCCCGTGCCTGGCTGGGCTGGGCCTTGAAGCTCAGCCTGGTGGCCCTGGTGATCGTCGCCGGCTTCGCGGTTTACCTCGATGCTGTCGTCCAGGAAAAGTTTTCTGGCAAGCGCTGGACGATCCCGGCCAAGGTGTATGCCCGGCCACTGGAGCTGTTCACCGGGCAGAAGCTGAGCAAGGACGACTTCCTGACCGAGCTCGATGCACTGGGCTACCGTCGTGAAAGTGCCGCCAATGGCCCCGGCGCGGCAGCGGTCAACGGCAACACCGTCGACCTCAATACCCGTGGCTTCCAGTTCTATGAGGGGATGGAGCCTGCACAGTTCGTACGGGTGCGGTTCTCCGGCGACTATGTGGCGGGGCTGTCCGGCGCCAACGGCAAGGCCGTTGACGTGGTGCGCCTGGAGCCGCTTATGATCGGTGGTATCTACCCGAAAAACCTCGAAGACCGCATTCTGATCAAGATCGACCAGGTGCCCAAGTACCTGGTCGAAACCCTGGTGGCCACCGAGGACCGCGACTTCTACAGCCACTTCGGTGTGTCGCCCAAGTCCATCGCCCGGGCCATGTGGGTCAATACTTCGTCCGGCTCGATGCGCCAGGGCGGCAGTACCCTCACCCAGCAGTTGGTGAAAAACTTCTACCTCACCAGCGAGCGCAGCCTGAGCCGCAAGCTCACCGAAGCCATGATGGCCATGCTGCTTGAGCTGCACTATGACAAGCGTGAAATCCTCGAGGCCTACCTCAACGAGGTGTTCGTCGGCCAGGACGGCCAGCGTGCGGTGCATGGGTTTGGCCTGGCCAGCCAGTTCTTCTTCAGCCAGCCGCTGTCGGAGCTCAAGCTGCACCAGATCGCGCTGCTGGTTGGCATGGTCAAGGGGCCGTCCTACTACAACCCGCGCCGTTACCCGGACCGCGCACTGGCCCGGCGTAACCTGGTACTCGACCTGGTTGCCGAACAGGGTGTAGCCAGCCAGGCCGAAGTGGATGCCGCGAAAAAGATGCCATTGGGTGTGACCGCACGCGGCAGCCTGGCCGACAGCTCGTTCCCGGCCTTCCTGGACCTGGTCAAGCGCCAGCTGCGCCAGGATTACCGCGATGAGGACTTGACCGAAGAAGGCCTGCGGATCTTCACCAGCTTCGACCCCATCCTGCAGATGAAGGCCGAAACCTCGATGAACGAGACCTTCAAGCGCCTGGCCGGGCGCAAGGGTGCCGATGAGGTGGAGTCGGCGATGGTGGTCACCAACCCGGAAACCGGTGAGGTGCAGGCGATGATCGGCAGCCGCCAGGCGGGCTTCGCCGGCTTCAACCGGGCGATCGATGCGGTGCGCCCGATCGGCTCACTGGTCAAGCCGGCGGTGTACCTCACCGCGCTGGAGCAGCCCAGCAAGTACACGCTCACCAGCTGGGTGCAGGACGAGCCGTTCTCGGTCAAAGCCGCCAACGGCCAGGTATGGCGCCCACAAAACTACGACCGGCGTCCGCACGGCACCATCTACCTGTACCAGGGCCTGGCCAACTCCTACAACCTGTCCACCGCCAAGCTTGGCCTGGAAGTAGGCGTGCCAAACGTGATCAAGACCATCGGTCGCCTCGGGGTGGATGTTGACTGGCCGGCATTCCCCGCGATGCTGCTGGGCGCTGGCGGCATGTCGCCGGTGCAGGTGGCGACCATGTACCAGACCATTGCCAACGGTGGCTTCAACACGCCAATGCGCGGTATCCGCAGCGTGCTCACGGCTGAGGGCGAACCGCTCAAGCGCTACCCGTTCCAGATCCAGCAAACCTTCGACCCGGCGGCCATCTACCTGGTGCAGAACGCCATGCAGCGGGTGATGCGCGAAGGTACTGGCCGCTCGGTGTACAACACCCTGCCGCGTACGCTGACCCTGGCCGGCAAGACCGGTACCAGTAACGATTCCCGTGACAGCTGGTTCTCCGGTTTCAGCCAGGACCTGCTGGCGGTGGTATGGATGGGCCGTGACGACAATGGCAAGACCCCGTTCACAGGTGCCACGGGTGCGCTGCAGGTGTGGACCAGCTTCATGAAGAAGGCGGACCCGCTGCCTCTGGACATGCCCCAACCCGACAACGTGGTGCAGGCGTGGATCGACCCCAACAGCGGCCAGGGGTCGGATAGCAGCTGTCCGGGAGCGGTGCAGATGCCGTATATTCGCGGGAGCGAACCGCCCGCCGGCGCGGCCTGTGGCGGCGAGCAGAATCCGGCTGAGTCGGTCATGGACTGGGTCAAGGGCTGGATGAATTAAGCACAGGCTGCATTGAAGAGGTGTGACGTGAACAAGTGGCTGTTTCCTGCCGTGACGGCGCTGGCAGTGCTCCAGGGGTGCGCCAGCGTCCCGCGTGGCAATATCCCGGTGGTCGATTCCAGTACCCGCGTATCCAATAGCGAACGCGTCACGGCCAAACGCCCGACCGGCGGCTACAACGCGGGCACCGCGCAAGCGCAAACCCTGCCTGAAGACTCCGGGGTCACCGTGATGATCCCGCAGGGCGCGGGTGCCTCTGGCATCCAGACCTTCCCGGCCTCCAACGGTGCAGCGCCCATCAGCACCGGGCCTGTTTCGGCAGGGCCGATCACTTCGGAGCCGGCTGCCTCGGCGCCCGTGGCCACCGACCCCAACCCGATCGCCGACGAGCCGTTCGACATCGCGTCGATGAGCGCCCCCAGGGCCAGCAGCGCGCCGACCGGCATCCCGCGCAGCAGTACCAGTGGCGGGCTTTCGGCTGACGAGCAGTTGGACGGCCCCGTACTGGCCTTGCTGACCACCGCCCAGTCGCAGCAGGGCAGCGGCGACTTCAACGGCGCCGCCTCGAGCCTGGAGCGGGCGCAGCGCATTGCACCGCGCGAGCCGCAGGTGCTCTACCGCCTGGCGCAGGTGCGTCTGTCGCAGGGGGATGCGGCGCAAGCCGAGCAGCTGGCCCGTCGCGCCCTGACGTACGCCAATGGCCGCCCCAGCCTGCAGGCCGAGTTGTGGAACACCATTGCCCAGGCCCGCGACAAGCAGGGTGACAGTGCCGGTGCTGCATTGGCGCGGCAGAAAGCGCGGGTGAGTTCGTGACAGTCGAGCAGCGGGTGCTCGACATCGCTGATCACCTGATGCTGATCGAGCGCGAAATGCAGGTGCAGGGCTGGTGGGGCGATGAAGCGCCGAGTGACGAGGCACTGGAGAGCACGGTACCGTTCGCCGTCGATACCCTGAGCTTCGAGCAGTGGATGCAATGGATTTTCCTGCCTCGCATGAAGATCATCATCGAGCTGGGCCACCCGCTGCCCAACGCCTCGGGCATTCTGGTAATGGCCGAAACCGTGTTTGCCGACCGGCCCGAGCAAAGCCGGGAGCTGCGCCGGCTGCTGGCAGTGTTTGACCAATTGATCGCTGCTAAAGCCTGATTTCTTCCAATTTTCCTTCAAGGGCCGCAGATTGTGGCCCTTTTTTATGGAAATCTTATTGTTTCTGCTGCTTAAGAGATTTTTAGTGGTGGCAGGAATTCATCTTGAGGAAAAATTGGCAATAATTTTTCTTGACTTGTAGGCGCTTAATCACAAGAATCCAATCTCCGCTTTAGAGGGACTGCCAGAAGCAGACCCGCTAAGCAGATCATGAGGCGCACACCCGCGCCGAC
This sequence comes from Pseudomonas sp. NBRC 111119, assembly GCF_001320125.1. Taxonomy (NCBI): domain Bacteria; kingdom Pseudomonadati; phylum Pseudomonadota; class Gammaproteobacteria; order Pseudomonadales; family Pseudomonadaceae; genus Pseudomonas; species Pseudomonas sp. NBRC 111119. The sequence goes on along the minus strand of NZ_BCAV01000020.1, from coordinate 6,247 downwards.
CTGTTACACCCCGCAACGCGTTACCTCGCGCTGGGTGGGAAAACCCCGCAACACTCTGGGGGCTCCCAATACTTGCTCAGTCAGTGCTGACGTTCGCTCATGCTCTGCTTGGCAGTAAACCTATTAAGACCCGCCCGGTTGGGGCGGTATTCTGGCGTTTTAGAGGTGAACAACGTGGAGCTTTTATCTGGCGCTGAGATGGTCGTCCGCTTCTTGCGTGACGAAGGCGTTAAGCACATCTACGGGTACCCTGGTGGTGCTCTCCTGCATGTCTATGACGCGCTGTTCAAAGAACCGGAAGTCGAGCACATCCTGGTTCGTCACGAGCAGGCGGCAACCCATATGGCGGACGGCTACGCCCGCGCCACCGGCAAGGCCGGCGTGGTGCTGGTAACGTCCGGCCCGGGGGCGACCAATGCCATCACCGGCATCGCCACGGCCTACATGGACTCGATCCCGATGGTCATCCTGTCTGGCCAGGTGCCCAGCACCATGGTCGGTACCGATGCCTTCCAGGAAACCGACATGATCGGTATCTCGCGGCCTATCGTGAAGCACAGCTTCATGATCAAGAACCCCACCGAGATCCCGGAGATTCTGAAAAAGGCGTTCTACCTGGCGCAATCCGGTCGCCCAGGCCCGGTCGTGGTCGACATTCCAAAAGACATGACCAACCCGGCTGAAAAGTTCGAGTACGTCTACCCGAAGAAGGTCAAGCTGCGCTCCTACAGCCCGGCCGTCCGTGGGCACTCCGGGCAGATCCGCAAGGCTGCAGAAATGCTGCTGGCGGCCAAGCGCCCGATCGTCTATGCCGGTGGCGGTGTGATTCTGGGTGGTGGCTCTGAGGCCCTGACGGAAATCGCCAAGTCGTTGAACCTGCCGGTCACCAACACCCTGATGGGCTTGGGCGGCTTCCCGGGTACCGACCGCCAGTTCCTCGGCATGCTCGGTATGCACGGCAGCTTCACGGCCAACATGGCCATGCACAATGCCGACGTCATCTTTGCAGTCGGTGCGCGGTTCGACGACCGTGTGGTCAACGGCCCGGCCAAGTTCTGCCCGAACGCCAAGATCATCCACATCGACATCGACCCTGCCTCGATCTCCAAGATGATCAAGGCCGATGTGCCTATCGTAGGCCCGGTCGACAGCGTGCTGGGCGAAATGCTCGGTATCCTCAAGGAAATCGGCGAGCAGCCCGACAAGGCCTCGCTGGATGCCTGGTGGAAGCAGATCGACGAATGGCGCGGTGATGGCGAACTGTTCCCGTACGACAAGGGCGATGGCAACGTCATCAAGCCGCAGAAGGTCATCCAGACCCTGTGCGAAGTGACCAACGGCGATGCTTTCGTGACGTCTGACGTGGGCCAGCACCAGATGTTCGCTGCCCAGTACTATCGCTTCAACAAGCCTAACCGCTGGATCAACTCCGGTGGCCTGGGCACCATGGGCTTTGGCTTCCCGGCGGCGATGGGGATCAAGCTCAACTTCCCCGACCAGGACGTGGCTTGCGTTACCGGTGAAGGCAGCATCCAGATGAATATCCAGGAGCTGTCCACCTGCATGCAGTATGGCCTGCCGGTCAAGATCGTGAACATGAACAACGGCGTGCTGGGCATGGTGCGCCAGTGGCAGGACATGGCCTACAACGGTCGTCACTCCCACTCGTATGTCGAGTCGCTGCCTGACTTCATCAAGCTGGCCGAGGCCTATGGCCACGTGGGTATCCGCATCACCAGCCTGAAGGACCTCAAGCCCAAGCTCGAGGAAGCCTTCGCGATGAAGGATCGCCTGGTGTTCATCGACATCGCGATCGACCGCAGCGAGCACGTCTATCCGATGCAGATCAAGGATGGCTCGATGCGTGACATGTGGCTGAGCAAGACGGAGCGTACCTGATATGCGGCATATCATTTCCCTGCTGCTGGAAAACGAACCCGGTGCCTTGTCCCGAGTGGTCGGCCTGTTCTCCCAGCGCAACTACAACATCGAAAGCCTGACCGTGGCGCCGACCGAAGACCCGACATTGTCGCGTCTGACGCTGACCACCGTTGGCCATGATGAAGTGATCGAACAGATCACCAAGAACCTGAACAAGCTGGTCGAGGTGGTCAAGCTGGTCGACCTGTCGGAAAGCGCCCATATCGAGCGCGAACTGATGCTGGTCAAGGTCAAGGCCACCGGTGCCCAGCGTGCCGAGATCAAGCGCACCACGGATATCTTCCGTGGCCAGATCGTCGATGTCACTGCCAGTGTGTACACCGTGCAACTGAGTGGGACCAGCGACAAACTGGACAGCTTCATCCAGGCCATCGGCACCGCATCGATTCTCGAAACCGTGCGCAGCGGCGTTACCGGCATCGCCCGTGGCGACAAAGTGCTCAGCATCTGAATTCAACAACAAATTAGCGATGGCTCCGCAGGGGCCGAGATATAACCAGGGGTATTTCATGAAAGTTTTCTACGATAAAGACTGCGACCTTTCCATCATCCAGGGCAAGAAAGTCGCCATCATCGGCTACGGTTCCCAGGGCCACGCACAAGCGTGCAACCTGAAGGACTCCGGTGTAGACGTTACCGTCGGTCTGCGTAAAGGTTCGGCTACCGTTGCCAAGGCTGAAGCCCACGGCCTGAAAGTTGCCGACGTTGCCACCGCTGTCGCTGCGGCTGACCTGGTCATGATCCTGACCCCGGACGAGTTCCAGGGCGCGCTGTACAAGAACGAAATCGAGCCGAACATCAAGAAGGGCGCTACCCTGGCCTTCTCCCACGGCTTCTCGATCCACTACAACCAGGTTGTTCCGCGTGCAGACCTCGACGTGATCATGATCGCGCCGAAGGCACCAGGCCACACCGTGCGTTCCGAGTTCGTCAAGGGCGGCGGTATCCCTGACCTGATCGCCATCTACCAGGACGCCTCCGGCAATGCCAAGAACGTTGCCCTGTCCTACGCTTCGGGCGTAGGTGGTGGCCGTACCGGCATCATCGAAACCACCTTCAAGGACGAGACCGAAACCGACCTGTTCGGCGAGCAGGCTGTTTTGTGCGGCGGTACCGTCGAGCTGGTCAAAGCCGGTTTCGAAACCCTGGTCGAAGCAGGCTACGCGCCTGAAATGGCCTACTTCGAGTGCCTGCACGAACTGAAGCTGATCGTTGACCTCATGTACGAAGGCGGCATCGCCAACATGAACTACTCGATCTCCAACAACGCCGAATACGGTGAGTACGTCACCGGCCCGGAAGTCATCAACGAAGAATCCCGCAAGGCCATGCGCAATGCACTCAAGCGCATCCAGGACGGCGAATACGCGAAGATGTTCATCTCCGAAGGTGCTACCAACTACCCATCGATGACCGCCAAGCGCCGCAACAACGCCGCTCACGGCATCGAAATCATCGGCGAGCAACTGCGTTCGATGATGCCGTGGATCTCGGCTAACAAAATCGTCGACAAGACCAAGAACTAAGGTTTGTCGAATGATTAAAAAACGCGGCCTCGGCCGCGTTTTTTCGTTCTGGCAGCCAGCTTCTGGTATAAAGCAGACCAGTGGCCTGCCGTCAGAACCTGTTTAGCAGGCCCGTGTCGAACCTTTTCCACCCTGTTGCAAGGTACCCTCCATGAGCGAACGTCCCGAAGAGCCGAACAAGCCCTCCGACGCCGAAAGCCTGCTACCTGTCGATGAGCACGTTGAAGAAGGGCATGACGCCGAAGGGCGCAAGGTGCGCCACCGTGGCATCTACCTGCTGCCCAACCTGTTCACCACCGCCAACCTGTTTGCCGGTTTCTACTCCATCATCAGCTCGATGAGCGCCCAGAGCGCGCTCAGTGCCGGTGACCCGCGCGAAGCGAGCAAGTATTTCGCATTCGCCGCCATCGCGATTTTCGTCGCCATGGTGCTTGACGGCCTCGATGGCCGCGTGGCCCGCATGACCAACACACAAAGCGCCTTTGGCGCCGAGTATGACTCGCTGTCCGACATGGTCGCCTTCGGCGTGGCCCCGGCACTGCTCGCCTTCGGCTGGGCACTGGGTGACATGGGCAAGGTCGGCTGGATGGTCGCCTTCATCTATGTGGCCGGCGCTGCGCTGCGCCTGGCGCGCTTCAATACACAGGTGGGCACGGCCGACAAGCGTTACTTCATCGGCCTGGCCAGCCCGGCGGCTGCAGGTGTGGTTGCCGGTACCGTCTGGGCTTTCAGCGACTATGGTATCCAGGGCTCCAAGCTCTCGTTCCTGGTGGCGCTGCTGGTGGCTGCTGCTGGCATGCTGATGGTGAGCAACATCAAGTACAACAGCTTCAAGGAACTGGACCTGAAAGGTCGTGTGCCATTCGTGGCCATCCTTGCCGTGGTGCTGGTGTTTGCCGTGGTATTCAGTGACCCGCCGCGCATTCTGTTGCTGATCTTCCTCGCCTATGCCGCCTCGGGGCCGATCCAGTTCCTGCTGCGGGCACGCCGGCGAAAGGCGTGACAAACATTTAATGATGGAATAACCCTCCGGCTCCATAGTCCTACTGGTATATCCGTAATCCAGTGCTGTGGAGCCGCTCATGCTTATCAAGCTTCCCAGGTCTTCCGAGTGCAAGGCATCGGAGATCACACCCGAAGGCATCTACCTTTCTCGTCGTGCGCTTGTTGGCGGTTCGCTGGCTGGCTTGGCCCTGGGCGCTTTGCCGCGCGGCGCGAGCGCGGCCGAAGCCTCGCGCTATGCCGATGTCCAGGCCGGAAGCGCGCCAGGGTGGTTCACCGACAAACTGCCCGATACCCGCTGGCAGGCAGTAACGGCTGACGCAGAGGCGATCACGCCTTACAAGGACGCCACCCATTACAACAACTTCTATGAGTTCGGCCCTGACAAGGGTGACCCGGCGGCCAATGGCGACAGCCTGCAAACCGAGCCCTGGAGCATCGTGGTCGATGGCGAGGTGGCCAAGCCTGGGCGCTATGCACTGGAAGACTTCGTCAAACCCTACCAGCTCGAGGAACGTATCTATCGGTTGCGCTGCGTGGAGGCATGGTCGATGGTCATACCCTGGCTGGGCTTTCCGCTGGCCCAGATACTCAAGCAGGTGCAGCCAACGTCCAAAGCGCGTTTCGTGCGCTTCGAAACACTCAAAGACCCGGAGCACATGCCTGGGCAGCGGTCCGGCTTCGCCCTGATCGACTGGCCTTACAGGGAAGGGCTGCGCCTGGATGAGGCAATGCACCCGCTGGCGATTCTTGCGGTCGGCATGTACGGCCGTGAGCTGCCCAACCAGAACGGTGCGCCTCTGCGCCTGGTCGTGCCGTGGAAGTACGGTTTCAAGAGCATCAAGTCGATCGTGCGTATCAGCCTGGTAGCCGAACAGCCGGGCACCACCTGGGAAGGGCTCGCACCCGATGAATATGGCTTCTACGCCAACGTGAACCCCACCGTGGATCATCCTCGCTGGAGCCAGGCGCGTGAACGGCGGCTGCCCAGCGGGTTGTTCAGCCCGAATGTACGGCAGACACAGATGTTCAATGGTTATGCCGATGAAGTGGCGTCGTTGTATGCCGGGCTCGACCTGCGGAAGAACTACTGATGCGCTACCCCTGGTTACGCCTGGCCATTTTCGCGGTGGGTTGCCTGTTCCCGGGTTGGTGGCTGTATGAGGCAGCGATGAACCTGCTGGGCCCTGACCCAGGCAAGATCTTGATGGACCGTCTTGGGCTTGGTGCGCTGACATTCCTGCTGGTGACGCTGAGCATGACGCCCCTGCAGAAAATCACCGGCTGGGCGGGCTGGGTGGTGATCCGGCGGCAGTTGGGGTTGTGGGCATTTGCCTACATCGTGATGCACATGCTGGCTTACCTGTTCTTCATCTTGGGGCTGGACTGGGGGCAGCTGGCAGTTGAGCTGCGCAAACGGCCCTACATTATTGTGGGTACGCTCGGGTTCATTGGGCTGCTGGCGCTAGCGGTTACCTCGAACCGTTACAGCCAACGCCGGCTGGGCGCCCGCTGGAAAAGGCTGCACCGCTCGGTCTATGTGATACTCGGCCTGGGGCTGCTGCACTATTTGTGGATCGTGCGTTCGGACCTGAGGGAGTGGGCGATCTATGCATGTGTGGGCGCCTTGCTGATGGTATTGAGGGTTCCTGTGGTTTCCAGGGTTCTGCCTCGGGTTGTGCGGGGGCGGGGCAGGGGTGGGTGACGGCGTGCAGGTGCCCGCCTCAGCCCGGCTACAACCGTTATTATTCCAATACACCGAAATAAACGGTTGACGG